>CAYUBC010000297.1:0-5543 GCA_964442885.1 uncultured bacterium
AGCATACCGATTTCGAGCCACTGCTTTTCGCCGTGGGAGAGCAGCGCGGCGGGAATATCGGCTTTGTAGTCGAGGCCAATGGTTTCCAGCAGGCTATTGACAGTGCGTTTTTCAGCGGTAGAAGGCGTTTTGAATAGGGTTGAAAAGGCGTTCTTTTTGTGGTTGCAAGACAAATCCAAATTTTCGCGAGGGGTGAGGTTGAGGTACACGCGGGGGGTTTGGAATTTGCGCCCCACCCCCAGACGAGCGATCTGATGTTCTTTGTACTTGCGCAGGTCTTCTCCCTTGAAGTAGGCCGTGCCTTCGGTGGGTTTAACTTTGCCGGTGATGACATCCAGAAAGGTAGTTTTGCCTGCCCCGTTGGGGCCAATAATCACCCGCAGTTCTCCCTCGTCCATGCTGAAGTTGAGGTTGTTGAGGGCTTTGAAGCCATCAAAACTAACGGTGACGTTTTGAATGTCCAGAACTTTGGTGCTCACGGGGGTCAGGTCTCCTTCAGTATTCCGGTAGGGTGGGTAATGCCCACCACTAGAAAATTATGTGCGGATGATTTCACCAGCAGCGGAGCGTCTGAGGGTACATTGCTGGCGCGAATACACCCTACTTTTCGGCAAATTCGGGGGTTTCGACCACAGCTTCAACCTCCCCTAGGCCAGTGGCGTAGGGAACGTCAGTAGGAGCCAGCCCCAGGACAGAGCTAACGGCGGGGCCAAACTGGCGGCGACACCAGCCGATGATGCCGTCGGGGAGAGCCGTTACCACAATCAAAAACAGCGCCCCCTGGAAGAACAGCCAGACATCGGGAAAGCGTTCGCTGAGCAGGCTGCGGGCCATGTTCACCAGTACCGCCCCCAGAATGGCACCGACCAGGGTAGCCCGCCCGCCTACGGCCACCCAGATCACCATTTCGATGGAGAAGGCAATATCCATCGCCTGGGGGGAGATAATGCCGGATTGCACGGTGTAAAGCGCGCCGGAGATGCCCGCGATCGCCCCGGATACCGCAAACACCAGCACCTTAAAGGCGGTTGGGTTATAGCCCGAAAACCGCACCCGGTTCTCGTCGTCACGAATGGCCACCAGCATACGGCCAAACCGCCCGCTGGTGAGCCAGCGACAG
Source organism: uncultured bacterium (assembly GCA_964442885.1). Classification (GTDB taxonomy): domain Bacteria; phylum Cyanobacteriota; class Cyanobacteriia; order Phormidesmidales; family Phormidesmidaceae; genus Nodosilinea. The sequence goes on from CAYUBC010000297.1 coordinate 1,121, forward strand.
AGGACATAGGTCAACACCAGCAGTGCAATGGTGATGACGTAGAAAAACGTCCGCATCCCCGGCGTGCCGACTTCCTGGCCCATGAACACCGAGGTGGAGGTTTTTAAGCCGTTGGTGCCATTAATCAACTTCTGCTGGCCATTGAAAAAGTTGAAGAAAACCACCAGCGCCGCTTGGGTCAAAATCGAAAAGTAAACGCCGCGAATCCGGTTACGAAAGACCAGGTAGCCCAGCAAACCCGCCACAATGGCCGGAATTAGAAAAATGGCCAGCAGGGTAAAGGGGAAGGAGTAAAACGGCTGCCAAAACCAGGGCAATTCGGTGACCCCGTAGAGGCCAAAGAACTCCGGTAGTTGCCCTTCGCTCAGGGTGTTTAACTCCAGGTACATGGCAAAGGCGTAGCCCCCCAGGGCAAAGAAGATGCCGTGCCCCAGACTCAAGAGGCCGGTAAAGCCCCAGATTAGGTCGATGCCCAGGGCCACGATGGCCAGGGCCAGAAACCGACCCAACAGGTTGATGCGAAAGCCCGACAGCAGCAGCGGCATGACGAAGATGAGGAAGAGGGCTACCGCAAGAACAGCGATCGCCTCAATCATCAGCTTGCGCTTTTGGCTGGCCTGAACGGCGCGGCGGGGTTGAACTGCAAGATCCGTTGCCATAGCGCTACACCTCTACTGAACGGCCCTTCTGAGGAAATAGCCCAGCGGGCCTTACCTGCAAAAAGGCAATAATCAACGCAAACACCATTACCTTGGCCATGCTGGTAGTGGCAAAGAAGGTAAAGACATCAATCAGCGGCTGAAAAGCTGGGGTGGGAGGCAGAAGCAGCGCCAGGGTGCCGGAGCCAATTAAGTAAACGGCAATCCCAATAATTAGCGCGGCGACAATGCTACCGACCAGCTTACCAACCCCACCGACTACGACCACCATAAAGGCATCCACAATATAGTTGACGCCCAGGTTGGGGCCAACGGAACCCAGCAACGTGACGGCAAAGCCCGCAATGCCTGCCAGCCCAGAGCCCAGGGCAAAGGTCAGGGCATCGACCCGCTCAGTGGGAATGCCCAGACAGGCGCTCATGCCTCGGTTTTGGGTGACGGAGCGAATCCGCAGACCCCAGGCGGTGCCATTGAGGAACCAGTAGATGGCGGCAACGCAAAGGATAGTCAGGGCAATGATGAACAGTCGGGCGTAGGGAAATTGCAGGGTATTGCCGAGGGAAAGGCCGCCCCGCAGCCAGCTTGGCGGCGTAACGTCCACATTTTGCGCCCCAAACCAGGGCCGCACGAACTGGCTACTGCCAGAGTTCTGCACAATGAACCCAGCCAACAGAGCAATGGCCGATGACAGGGCTAAAAAGAGAGGATTCGCCCACTGGCCGATGCGCTGCCAGTCGGTGTAGCGAGTCAGCACCCAGCGACCCATGAAAAATAACGCCGCAAAAATGACCAGAGCGATTGCCATAGGCCAGTTTACGCTGCGGATGAACTGCCGCAAAATCAAGCTGACGCCCCAGGTCGCCAGCAACGTTTCTAAGGGCCGACCATAGAGGTAGCGAATGACGCTGCGCTCTAGCAACAACCCCAGCAGGGCCGCCACTAAAAACGCCAGCGGTAAGGCCGCAAAAACATAAAATTCTGGGGCAATGCCGCCGATTTCCTTGGCGACGTTTTGCACCACAAAGGTGGTGTAGGCCCCAAACATCATCAGCTCGCCGTGGGCCAGGTTAATGACCCCCATCAAGCCAAATACAATTGCTAATCCCAGCGCCACAATTAGCAGTACAGCACCAATGCTAATACCGTTGAACAGTGCCCCTATTAAGCCTTCCAGCACAATTCTTTACCGAGTTAAGAACAACTTAGCTAAGAGCCTACGCAATGATCCGATGGAGTGAAACCAGTTCAGCGCCTAAGCTAGAGGTAATACTAGGAGGTAGCTTAGCATCAAAAATGTTTATCATTAACATTCTTTGCTAACGCTAACCACCAAAAATGTTCGTAACTAACATTTGGTGCTGCAACCCCGATTTTGTTACTTTAGGCCGTGTCTTACCGGAGCCAGAGAACATCACACTCTCGTCTCCAAGTCATTTTCGTTTCTAAGCCATAAAGATAACGAGGATACAGAGTTCTGCATCCTCGTTAAAGGTTAGGCGAGTTCCATCCCAACGACCTCAAACCGTTCGTTTAAGAACCACTAAGCCTGGAACTTGCCGCCCTTGGCTGGGTCAGACCAGTCGCAGGAAAAGCCTTTGGTTTCAGGCACAAACTGGTTCCAGGGTTGAGGATCCAAGGGCGCGTCAGTCGCCCAAATGATTTCGAACATGCCGTCATCACGGACTTCACCCAGGCGCACCGTCTTAGACAGGTGATGGTTGGTATTAACCGTCACTGGCCCTTCAGGAGCCGCCATCTCCTGACCGTAGGTGGCGGTTCTTACCTCTGCAATATCAAAGGAACCTGCTGCTTCGACCGCCTGCTTCCAGAGATAGACCATGATATAGGCGGCTTCCATGGGGTCGTTGGTGACTCGGTCATCGCCAAATTCAGCCTTGAAGTCGGCTACCCACTTTTCATTCTCTGGAGTTTCTACAGTCATAAAGTAGTTCCAGGCCGCCAGGTGACCCACCAGAAATTCGCTGCCAATCTGGCGAACTTCTTCCTCCGCAATACTGACCGACATCACGGGGTACTGATCAGGCCCCATGCCAGCGCCCTGTAACTGCTTGAAGAAGGCCACGTTGCTGTCTCCGTTCAGGGTGTTGAAGATAACGCCACCATTGGGCAGGGCAGACCTAATTTTCGTAATGATCGGCGTTACTTCAGTATTGCCCAGTGGGAGATAGTCTTCGCCAACCATATTGGCACCCCTGGCTTTCAGTTGCTCTTTAATGATGGTGTTGGCGGTGCGCGGGAAGACATAGTCAGACCCCACCAGGAAGAAGTCTGTGCCCTTGTTCTCTAACAGCCAATCCACCGCAGGCTCGATTTGTTGGTTAGGGGTTGCCCCACTGTAGAAAACGTTCTTAGAACACTCTTGACCTTCGTACTGTAGGGGATACCACAGCATATGATCCTTCGACTCGAACACAGGGAGCACGGCCTTACGGCTAGCCGAGGTCCAGCAACCGAAGACAACCGCCACCTGGTCTTGGTCGATGAGCTTTTCAGCCTTTTCCGCAAAGGTGGGCCAGTCCGAGGCACCGTCTTCCACGATGGCCTCAATTTGCTTACCCAGCACGCCACCGGCTGCATTGATTTCTTTAATCGCAAGCTGCTCAGCGTCAACCACGGTGGTTTCACTAATGGCCATGGTGCCGCTCAGTGAGTGGAGAATGCCCACTTTAACCGTGTCGCCGCCGCCAGCAGCAACGGTATCGGTGCCACCATCGGTTGCGCCTGTGTCGGTCGTTGTGGTGCCGCCGCCACAGGCTTTAAGCAGCATAGAGGTACCCAGGGTAGCAGACCCATACACCAAAAACTTACGTCGATTAAACCGAGTTACCATTCAACCTTGCTCCTGACTCAATGAAACGAGGAAAGTCGCTGAATTCGGAATTCACTAAACCTCCAGAGTGGATATTAGGGGTAGTGACTAGCAGTGAATGTAGCCCAGAATACAAAATATCGAGGCTTTGTTGTAACAATGCTTATACAAGTTCCACAAGACTGCAACAGCATAGCTTAGAAAATCTAGGACTGTAAGGGTTTAGGTCAGATATGACCACTGTTTCACAGTAGCTAAACAGTGGCATCCTGAATCCAGATGGGGTCGCCCTGGCGAATTAGGCCACCTTGCAGAACAGTAGCTCTGATACCTGCAATGACCTGGTTGTGTCGAGCTGTGGTGCGCAAAATGTCTAAATCGGTGGGCAACTCAGACTGGGGTAAGGTCGTCATCACACAGCGGGGGCAGCCGGTAAACACGTTGAGACGAGCCGTTTCCCCAATGACCAGAGTCTGGTTCACCCAGGCATCTTCCACAAATCCAGCGGCATTCTCAACCGGCTGAATGACTAGATTAGGCCGAAAGCGACGAGCATCAAAGTTGCTAGCGGGGCTGAGTTCCTGAAGCCAGGCTAGCGTAGCTGTAGAAATGGCATGAACGTGGCAGGCGTCAAAAAAGGTGCCAGTCGGCATAACGATTTGGGTGATCGCGTCTTGATACTTGGTGCCTTCTACCTCAGGCCAGTAATGCTCGATGCTGGCCTGCTCAGGCACGGCTGAGATTAGTCGCACGGAACGACCGAGTGCTATTGAGAGTTGGGTATTAATCTCATCACTGCTGCTAAGGATGGATTGTCCGTCCGGCAGGAGAATTTCAACTTGAGGCATAACTTCAGCCTCAGCATCAAGGTTAAGCAGTCTCAGTAGATCACAAAGTCCCCTGCTGGCCCTCATCCCCCAGCCCCTTCTCCCAA
>CAYUBC010000298.1:0-5274 GCA_964442885.1 uncultured bacterium
CACCGCCAAACGATATACCGTGGGACGAAAGCCAACCCCCTGCACGGTGCCCGTAACCCGAATCGCCTCAGCGGCCTCTTTCCCTGAGCTGACTTGCCGGGATGGGGCTACGGCCATAGATAAGGTCTGGGAAGCTCTGAAAGATAAGGTCATGATGGCCAGAAAATGCTCCCTGGGGAGCAGCGGAGGTGCGGTGCCGCGAAACGGCTGGAGCGACCATATCCAGAATCTGTCCTATGAGCATTGAGGACAGAGCTGGAGCGATCGCCCATACTCCGAGGGTAAAAGCCCAGACTGACTCTCTCAAAATCCCCCAAGTTTTCTTAGCGTTTCAGTTAGAAATCGTTGCAATAGCCATCCAGAATGCCTGGTGACTATCGAGCTTGGCAAAAAAGTTGGTCTTGAACCTCCAACCCCGAATCCGTAAAGTTCAAGGTAAAGACAAGTTCTTAATACGTCAAATCGCCAACATCCCCTCTGCCGTCAGCGCCCAGGTCGGAAAGCCTGGTGACTTCACAACGCTATCCCCAACAAACACTGTTTCCTCATAGCCTTGTGCCGTTAGCGCCAGCACTGTGACCTGCCCCACCACCGGATCGAGAATCCAGTATTCTGGAATGCCGCGCCACTCGTACTGGTTGCGCTTATCGAGGTAGTCGCGACGGTGGTGTTCAGCTCCAGGGCTAACCACTTCTACCACCAGCAGCGGCGGTGCCATGTCGAGGGTGATGGCGGCCTGCCCCAGTTCTCGCATCTGGTCGGGGTGCTCTGGGCGTAGCACGGTGAGGTCGGGGTAGCGGTTTTTGGGCTGCCCTGGCACCGCTAGAGCTAGGCCCTGGGGGCAGATTTGGCTAACATCCACCATTGCTTTTAAGACTTCATAGAGGCTTAGGGCACGGCGAAGGTTCTCATAAGACTCCGGTGGCATTGTCACCAACTCTCCGTTGGTTAGTTCATAGTAGGCATCGGCAGCCTCGCTTTGGGCCAGGAAATCTGCAAAGGTTTTCAGTTGGGGTTTAGCTTGCACCATCACTGCACCATCACATTTGCTTACGTCTGTATCCTTCAATCTTGGCGGCAAATCCCGGTTATGGTTCATTAACATTCCAGGGCGAAGTAAGGTTGAGATTTCCTGGGCTGGTGCTAGGATTCCAGGTGGAAATACATCTACAATAGGCTGAATTCAATGAAAATTAGCGCTCGGAATGCCATGAAAGGGACAGTGAAAACTATCGTTCCTGGCGTTGTGACAACAGAGGTAGTAATTGAAGTAGCGCCTGGTCTGGAAGTGACATCGGTAATTACCAAGGGGTCGGCTGAATCCCTGGGGTTGAAGGTCGGTGACACGGCCTATGCTGTAGTTAAAGCTTCTGATGTGATAGTGGCGATTGACTAGGCCAACTTACCGCCATGACTAGCTAACACAGGTTAGCGAAACCTGCCATTCCTTATCTTGCTGCTGCACCCGTAGAGATCGGCACTTTGCCAGGAACTTGGGAATGTTTTTGGGCTCGCCAATGCGCTTGAGGGCTTTGCTCAGGGGTTCGTTGTAAACGTGGGCAAAGTAGGTACTCAACACAGAGAGGCTAATGTGCCCCCCCGATTTGTGGGACGACAGGTTCCAGAGTAGGCCCACTAGCGCCTGCTCCATGCCGTGGGCATCGGTGATGGTCTGGGCGGCTGGGTCTGGGGCCGTGGTGGCCTGAGGGGGCAGTGCCGCTGTTTGCAGCAGTTCTAATCCAGGCGCATCAGCTTGGGTCGTAGGCACGGTAGGTGCCGGGGTGTCGCTTGCCGGGGTGTCGCTATAGACCTCGGCACCTACGTTCTCTGGTAAGTCTCCATCAGCGGCTGGGTCATAGTCTTTCCACACCACGGCAATTCGTTTGCCGCCAGGCAGAGGATATAGCCGCAGCTCGTCTTGGGCGACTAAAAATTGCCTCAAGTTCTTGTAGCCGGAGTTGGCCTGTATGGCCTGGGTGGCAGAGACCTGGTGGCAATCCCGAAACAGCTTACCGAGTTCGTCAATGGTGAGGGGCTGGTCGGGGTTTGCTTTCTGTTCTTGCCAGATCAGGTCAAACATCCATTGCTTCATATCCTCCAGGGAAGGAATATTAGGCGGTAGCGCCGTGTCGAGCAGATCAGCGTCTGGATCTTCGGTGGCAAAGAAGTTGCCAGGGTCAGGGTGGTTCTGGTTCAGCGCAAAGGTTTGCTTGGTGCGGTTGAGCAAATTGAGAATGGTAAAGCCCTGGCGGTTGTGGCTCACCCGATAGGGCGTAATCCCCTGCCCCAGGAGGGCGTGGGCCAGGTGGAGCAAATCAGAATCGGCAGAGCAAATAAACACTTCGCGAATGGAGGGGTCGCGCAGCGCCATCAGCGAGGCTTCCAGGGACATTTTGATGTCAGCACTGTTTTTCCCAGAGGGCACATGAATCATTTGATAGCCCCGCTGGTAAAACTTGCGGTCCCGGTTGCCCAGGCGTCTCCAGTTACCGAAGGCGAGACGATAGCGAATGGGATACTGGCCAACGGTTTGCAGAAAATCTTCCAGGGTGACAGGCAGGTTGATATTTTCCACATCCACCAACAGCAGCCCAGACAACGCCGAGTTTACCGACTCACCCTCAGGTCGAGCCCCCGCTTGGGGCTCACTGGGGTCTGGCATACCCAGGGCCTCGGCAATGGGCTGATCAGCCGCGACCAGCATCGCCTCAACCCGTTGCAGAATTTGGCCGTAGGCTTTCGTTTCGGGAAAGGTCGAGGTAAACAGTTGACTGAGGACGTAGTTCACAGCACTGCGCCGGGAGGCATTGTCTGGCTGCTGATCCAGTAGGGCCGTAATTTTGGCTCTCTGTGCCTCGCTTGAGGTGGTTTGCAGCCAGGTGCAACAGGCCGCTGTCAGCAAATGCCCGTGATTTCGATAGGCTTGGGTTACAGCGGTGTGCAGCAGATGGCTAATCTTGGCATTCAGGTCTAGTTCGGGCTGGACTAAGCGGCGTGCCATGACGATCGACGATCGAAAAATTCTACGTTAGGTTATCGCTTACGGGCCACAATGTTAAAAATGTGCCAGTGTTTGTCTTCACCAAGGGCGGTTTGGCCGAGCTGGTTTTCCTCGTCGAGCCATTCTATATCAAAAGGAATCAAAAGCTGGTCAACCTCGTCTCGGTTGTGATTATTTATATCAGTATAAACCGCCCAGGAGTCTTGTTCACCCAGGAGTTGCCCGCAAAAGCGCCCACCCACAGACAACGCCGCGATAATCTCCTCCCAGAGATCAGGAAAATGCTCCGGGGGGCAGAAGGGTAAACAAAAGCTGGCGTTGACCAGGGTAACATCGGGCGGCAGGGTGAGGTCTTCGAGCCGCTGCACTCGGGTTTCTAAGTAGGTGCGATCTAGATCGGGGTGCTGGCGCAGCCGAGCAATCACCTCGGGTTCGCCAGCAATGGCCACTACCCGCCAACCCTGGCGCAGCAGTTCAGCGGTGTCGCGGCCATCGCCACAGCCCACGTCCACCGCAAAGGGAGGCAGGGGGTGGGGGTCTTGGGCGTAGTAGTCTAGCGCCCTCATCAGAGTGGGGCGAGGAGGGCGCTCGCCTCCGGCCTGGTGATACTGCATCCATTGCGGCTGGAATTGCAGTCGGGCTACCGCTAAATCCGCAGCCTTAGATATAGGCCAGCGGTTTAAGAAATCACACATTTTAGTCAGGCAAGTCTAGTGCCTCTAGGGAATGGGGACTGGGTTAAGCGGCTGCCCTTGTGGGGGCAGGTTTCCAAGTCTTGAGCGATAACGCTGGGCTGGGCTGGTAGGTCAATGGCAAGGCCAATCCACTGATCAATAGCGGCGGGGTCAAACCCAACCTGGCGCTGGTGGCCCACCTGGAGCAAGGGGCGACGAATCAATAGCGGATCGAGCAGCATTAGTTGCAGGGCCATGTCAGCATCCAACCATCGGGGCACGACTAACCCTGTAGTAATGGCAGGGGCCGCCGTGTTGAACCACTGGGGTACCGGTAACCCTTCAAAGAAGGGGGAGAGGCGATCGCGCGTCCAGGGTTCTAGCAGGAGATTGCGGGCAATCACCCGGTGGCCTGCCGATTTGAGTAACACCTTTTGTCGAGCATTGTTGATACAGCCCGGCTTTTCGTAAAAAATGACGGTAGACACGGTCAACCTCCTAAAAGGGTTTGGCAGTACAGGTCTCAGGATCAAACTGAAAACGCGCTTTGGGTTGCGTATCCCCATAGATCTGAAAGGTCAGGGCGGGGGTAGAGCCCAGGGTTTCTACGTGATGAATGGCTTCGGGTCTAAAGCTGATGATTTCGCCAGCCCGTAGATCTTGCTGGCCAGTGATGGTTAGGCGGTTTGTTGAGCTGTCGTGGTGCCAAAAGGTATGACGCTCTTGTCCTTCCAGCAGTGCCACAATTCCCCAGGTACCGTGATTATGAATTGGTGTGGTAACGCCAGGACGGGTGGTGACGGTTTGCACGGTTAAGGGGTAGCCAATTTCGTCGTAGAGCGTGATTACAGCGCTGCCGGTTTTAGGGTCAGGCTCACCGCGTTGGGTACTGAGCCAGTAGGAGTTGACTATCAGTTGCCGCACCTTGCGGCGCAGTTGGGGCAGATAATCCCACTGGTCGAATTCGTGGGAAGCGTGGGACAGAATGTGCAGACTATCGCTGAGAAACTGGTGCAGGTAGTAGTGGTCCTGGAGCAAGTCCCAGGGGCGAGCGGTAGGGCGGGGCAGACATTGCCCGTCGGCATCCACAAACCAATCTTGGTGCAGTAACTCAGTCATCGTCGTCGTCCCTGGGAGAGAGAATACTGAGAATCAGGCTGGCCCCAAACTCGTTGTCGTCGTCGATAGATTGCAGCTGAGTGGCTATTTCCCTGGCCTGGTCAAACTCTCCCAGACGCGCGAACAGCATCCCCAAAGCCGCATAGGCCGTTAGATACAGCCGGATAGCCGGTTCTGTGCGTCGTTCACGCAGAATCGGTTGCCGAGCCGCCCACCCCTGTGGCAGGTGCTCGGCCTGGTGCACCTGAGTGAGCACCTGCTGGGCAATCTGCTGGGCCATGCGATCGTTATGGCGGTAAAAGAAGTGCCGATAGGCACTCACCAGCACATCTAGCGTTGCCGCCGGATGGGCGATCGCCGCTTGGATGTAGCGATCAGCCTGGGCCTCATCCTGCCAGGAGACGGCAGCGGCCCAAAGGAGATCCTTCAGGTCGGGGGGCACCGAGTACCAGGAGAGGGTGGGGGCAGGGGCGGGGGCGA
>CAYUBC010000298.1:5284-5540 GCA_964442885.1 uncultured bacterium
GAAGGGTGGGGTTATAGGGCTTCGGTTAGGGGTTGGAGGGTAGGAATGCCCAAATCGGCCAAAAAGGAGGGGGTGGGTGGGGCCAAGTCTTTGAACAGCACAGTGCTGAGGTAGCGTTCGCCATAGCTGGGTTGAATAGCCACAATTAGCTTGTCGGCATTTTCGGGTCGTTGGCCCACCTGAATGGCGGCGGCCAGGGCGGCCCCAGCAGAAATGCCAGAAAGTAACCCTTCTTCGCGGGCCAGGCGACGGCTGT
>CAYUBC010000299.1:0-5515 GCA_964442885.1 uncultured bacterium
TATGGTGTCGGCGTCGGCTGTGGCACCGATGCCCTGGCCCTGGGGCTAACCGCCTGTGGGCTAGGCCCTGGCGATGAGGTGCTGTTGCCAGCCAACACCTTTATTGCCACTCTCCTGGGCGTACTGCGAACAGGTGCCAAGCCGGTGCTGGTAGACTGCGATCGCCACACCGCCCTGCTGGATTTGGCGGCGGCGGAAGTCGCCATTACCGCCCGTACCCGGGCCATCATCCCGGTGCATCTCTACGGCCAAATGGTGTCGCCCCAGGGGTTGTTTGATTTAGCCAGTCGCCACCAGTTGATGATTTTTGAAGATGCGGCCCAGGCTCACCTGGCCGTGCGCGAGGGCTATACGGCAGGTTCTCTGGGCCTGGCGGCGGCGTTTAGCTTCTACCCCAGCAAAAACCTGGGGGCGCTGGGCGACGGCGGCATGATTGTGACAGCCGATGAGGATGTGGCTCAGAAAGCACGAACCCTGCGCAACTACGGCGCTACCCGCAAGTACTACCACACCGAGCCATCTGGAACCAACAGCCGATTGGACACCCTGCAAGCCGCTGTCCTTAACCTCAAACTCCCGCATCTGCTGGGCTGGAACCAGGCTCGCTACAGCCTGGCCCAGCACTATGACCGCCGTCTGGCTACCCTGGGGGATTACGGCATCGTGCCCCTGCGCAACCAGGCGGGTAGCGGCCATGTTTACCACCTCTACGTGGTGCGCGTCACGCCTTCCTGCCCACTCAACCGTGATGCCCTGCAGGCTCACCTCACCGCCGCCAACATTCAAACCGGCATTCACTACCCCACGCCCTGCCATCTACAACCGGCCTTCCAGACCCTTGGCTACCAGGCGGGCAGCTTTCCCCAGGCCGAAACCCTGAGCCAGGAAATGCTGTCTTTGCCCATGTACCCCGGCCTCACCCCGGCCCAGGTAGATCGCATCGTAGACGCTATGGTAGAAGCAGTCTGCGCCCCTCCCTCCTGGCCAGTTAACACCAGGGAGAGCGTCAAAGGATAAAACGAAGGATAAAACCATCAAGGTTAAAAAGAGGAATATTGTTGCTCAAGCGGTGCATCGCCGTGGCAGATGCACCCTACTCATTCACCCACCAACCTGCCATCCCGCCATCCTACCCTCCCCCCTATGCCCTCCTCCCGCGCATTCCCTCGCTTCTCCCTCGACTGGGCCATGGCCGCCCTCCTGGCCGTGCTTTACGGCCCACTGCTGCTGCACTGGGTGGCTGGCTGGCTGAACAAATCCATCAGCATTCAGCACGAGTACTTTAGCCACGGGTTGATTGGGCTGCCCTTTGCCGCCTACATCGTTTGGACAAAGCGCCAGGACTGGCAGCAGTTGCCAAACCAGTGCCATCCTCTGGGGATAGGGCTGGTGGTAGTGGCCAGTTTGATGTACCTGACCCGCTTAACCGATTGGATGAATCTATCCCTGCCGGTGATGCTGATGGGACTGTGCCTGTGCCTGAAATCAACAGCAGGGCTGAGACTTCAGGCCATTTCCTTGATTCTGGTGGCTCTGGCCACGCCAACCCAGTTGCCCTATTTAATTGAGCCCTACATTCTGCCGCTGCAGCGGTTCATTGCGGCCATTGCCGGATTTTTACTGACCCAGGTGGGGGTCAACGTTACCGTGGAGCAAATCTATCTCTACGTTAATGACCAAGCTGTAGAGGTTGCCCCCCACTGTGCCGGGCTCAAAATGCTGTTTACCAGTTTGTATGTGGCCATCATGCTGGCTTACTGGACAGGGGCCTACCTCTCTCGGCTACACCTGGGACTGTTTTTTAGCGGCACCGTAGCGATTAGCGTCGTCGGAAATATCATTCGCAATACGCTGCTGAGCTATTTTCACGGTATGGGCTACACCGCCGCCTTTGACTGGCTCCACGAAAGCTGGGGAGGGGATGTGTATTCCGCCCTGATGCTGCTGTCGCTGATGGTGCTGCTACAGGCCATTCGTCGGTGGGTACCGACAACGTTGACCCTGGCCGTGCAGACCCCTTCCTCGGTTTAATAGAACGGTTGTTTAATCGAAGATTTTTCCCAACTGACTTATTCCCAACCGACGTGATGTATGACCCCAATTCCTCACTCCTCCAGCCCTAAATCCCCAGGGCTTACCCTGCCCAGTCGTTGGGTGAAGCGAGGGCTGCTGCTGCTGCTAGCAGCCCTGGCGATGGTGGCCATTGCCCCAGCCTACCTAACGGGCCAGTGGCCCTGGGTAGCGGCCCCCCAGGTCGCGCAAATCGACCGCCTGCAACCATTGCGAGAAGAGGCGCTACCCCTACCGGGCTGGGAGCTAGAGAGCCATCAAGTCATCCCTATCAATAAGCAGGAATGGGGCTTAAACGAATACAAAGCCCTTGACCCGGCGGCCCCGATACAGCAAGTGGCTGTGTTGTTGCATCCTCAGCCCTGGCACAGCAACCAACCCCAGGTCGAATGGGTAGATTTAATCGGTGCCCAAAATTGGCAGGTAGACTCGCGTCAGCGCCTTACTCTGGGTGAGGGGGCAACTGGGGTGCGGGCCAACTTCTTTCGGGGCTTGAGCGATCGCCAGGCCGTTGCCGTGCTGCAGTGGTATGCCTGGCCAACGGGCGGCCACCCTTCGCCTGGTCGCTGGTTTTGGGCCAATCAGCGATCGCAGCTTGTCAGCCGTACCCTCACCCCATGGGTGGCCGTTACATTGCTGCTGCCGATTCCTCCCCTGGCTGACCTCAGCACCTACCAACCCCTGGCTGCCGACCTGGGAGCCCTAGTCCATCAGCAGGTGGTAGATGGTATGACTGGCCAAGCTTAGGAGATTTCCAAAAAAGAAGATACCCGCCTAAAGCCAGCGACTGTAGCCGCTGTAGGTTGGGCAGTGCCCAACATTGGGAAACTCTTTTTCAGAAGTCGCCTTAGTACCAGAGGGCAGAAATTTAGCAACTGTACTGAAGGTCTGAGAGATTGGGTTTCAGGCTTTAGGAACAGTTGGCAAATGGTGGTCGGGCTAAACCGGGCTTTAACGCCAGCCCCCGGCTGACGCAGCGGTAGCCACAGCGACGCAAAACCCTGCGGTAATTAGGCCGCATAATCAAACACAGATTCCAGGTAAAGACGGTTGATGCGGCGATCGCTCACCCCGTTTTGCATCAAAAATAGCGATAGGGCGGCACAAAACACCCGATGCTGGCTCCAGGCTGGATGGGTTTCCACGTAGTCTTCCATGGCTCTGAAGAGATCTTCTGGGATTTCCACATTCAGGCTGATCCGAGGGGGCACCGCTGCCGTCGTTAGTTCACTCATAATCCACTTCCCCAACATAACTTTCCAGGCACCAGAAATTAGCCCTTGCTACGCCGCTTCAACCAGGCCTAGCCCCCAGCAAAGAAGGGCTCAGCGCCACCTGAATGAGCGAGAAACAAAGGGTTGTATTCACTGGTCGAACCATTGTCACCAGAGTGCAGGGGGATGTCAACCTTGCCAATCGGCCAGGGATCGGCTAGCCAAAAACCAGGGCCAACGAACGCATAACGGTTTCAGCGATCCGTTTGATCATAGGATGTGATGGCGAATACACATCCCGGTAACCCCGGCTGTGAATACTAGATTTCCACAGGCCAGTGCAAACCCTTGCCCCCCCGTTAGGAGGTGTGGAAAACTAGAGCGAACCTGTGGAAAAGCCTGTGGAATAAAAAACTTAGATAAGAATAATCGTAAACATCCTAGGCTTTTATCAATCTTTTCTATGCAAAAGCTACGATGTAGCCGTCCTTACTTGTGCTGTACCTCTGGGATGGCCTGATGAACCAGCCGGAAGGCTCCCTAGGATCCCTAAACTTTAACTAAACCAGGCCCCCTGGGGTAAACCAGCGAGCCTGGGCGACTCAACCTTAGCCAAGAAATAGCTACAGAGGCGGCATGGCCGATTACGGATATAAATCTTTTCCAAGTCCAGAAGTGGAGTTTTGCCGGTAGGAAAGCGACAGATTGTGAGCTGGACTTGGTATGGCTGTAAAGAATAGTCACTACGCAGTCAGGCGTTATCGCTCTATCTCGTAGGATTGAGGTGTTAGGAAGGAATTCAAACCTCGCGTAACCCAGTGGTTGAAGCCAGGTTTGAAAAGGTAATCTAAGCAGCGGCAGTAGTTGTCCACGCTCCAAAGGCTGCTCCTGGGTTAGCGGTTCAAATCATTAACCTTTCAGCAGCACCTAGTTCGCCTGCCAGCGTTAGAGTCTCACAGGTTTAATGGCCTCTAGCGCTTTCTTGCCAAGTTCCAAAGCCGGTAGCCTAGATTATTTCGCCCCAGACGCATCGTTCGGTTACGCCTTATCCTTTGGCTTTAGAGGTAACAGTCATGAAAGGCTTTAAGCTTGCTGTTTTCGGCTACTTTTTTGATGGGTTAACTCAATATTTTGTCGATCCAATTGCTAGAATTTTTGGCCCCAGTGACGATAATTATCCCGCTACGGGCGTACAGCCCTTCGAAGGCGACGCCTTGGCAGAATGGGTTGAAGTGTCTGATATCGCTTAGTTACCAGCGGCGCTTCTTGACGGCGTGAGGTACAGTCTATTGCCTAGACCTTATTGCCTAGACATTAAGGTCTTATAGCAACCTGCGTACCTCACTAGTACACTACGGCAGAAATAAGCCTGCCGTTCAGGACGTTTGAAATACTGATGCCCTAAGGATTTTTCATTTTGAATTTTGCAGTTTGAATTCCGCATAGCAGTACTAGTGTCTGAGTTTGTTTTAGAATCCTGCCGTCCCTATTCGGTGGCGGCAGGCGTGTTTTAGGATAAGAAAGCTTTTTTGTCCTAAAACGCTGTTATGTCATCGCTATCTAAATCTGCTGCGGTTATCATTCGCCCGGCTACTCCTGAGGATGTCTCCACCCTGGTCGCCCTGATTAAGGCGCTGTCCGAGTATGAGCAGCTGGCCCATGAGGTAACGGGGACAGCCGAGGACTTAGCCAAGTTTCTGTTTGGCGATCGCCGCTACGCCGAGGCGGTGATTGCCGAGGTAGAGGGTACTGCCGCCGGGATGGCGCTATATTTCTACAATTTTTCCACCTTCTTGATGCGGCCGGGGCTGTATTTAGAGGATTTGTTTGTGCTACCGGCCTACCGTCGTCAGGGCATTGGGCAGGCGCTGCTGGTGCATTTGGGCAAGCTAGCCCTGGCCAAGGGCTGTGGCCGCTTTGAGTGGAGCGTGCTGGACTGGAACACCCCTGCCATTGAGTTTTATCAACAAATGGGAGCCGAACTAAAGCCAGAATGGCAGCTTTGCCGCGTAACCGGCGAAGCTTTGCAAGCCTTTGCGGAGTTTTAGCGTTTCATTAGTCCAGTTCGTAGGTATGATTCTGGCCAGGGAGTGAACGTAACACCTGGTCAGCATGGCACAGATTTTTATTTCGGCGGGTCACGGCGGGTTTGAGGATGGGGTGCCAGATTTGGGGTCGGTGCGGCCCACCACCACCGAGGCGGCAGAAATGATTCGAGTGCGTGACCTGGT
>CAYUBC010000300.1:0-5482 GCA_964442885.1 uncultured bacterium
CTGCCCGACGTCATCGACCTGGACGAACTGCAATCTGGGCGACGGCGGGAGGGGCTGTATTTTAGCTCGCTGGTGTTTTTGCAAAAGCTGGGCCTGGCGATGGCGCTGTTTCTCTCTGGGCAACTGCTGAGCTGGACGGGCTACAATGCCCAGGCCGCGATCCAGCCTGAGCCAGCCATCTGGGCCATTCGTCTGCTGATGGGGCCACTGCCAGCCCTGCTGCTTTTGGGTAGTCTGTGGTTTGCCTATCGCTATCCCATCAGCCGCGATCGCCACCGCCAAATTTTGGCGGCCCTGGACGTGCAGCGCCAGCATTAGCGTGGCCCTAAACCCTTGGTGGTTAGGGCTCTGCGGCTGGCTCAGCGCAAGCAGCTCTGGGAAAGCTAGACTGATAGCAACCGGGAGATCAGCCCATGACATCCACTACTGGTGATAGCGACAGACTAGACCGCATTGAGCAAAAGCTCGATAAGCTTGTCACTGAATTCGATAAACTGGCCACCGATAACGAACGGTTCAACGACAAGTTTGATACCTATCAAAAAGCTACCCAATGGGTGGTGCAACTGGCCTTTACCCTCATTGCTAGTGCTACCTTGACGGTGATTATTACTGCCGTGGTGACTAAGTAGACCGCCAGGGTAGTTCTTAGGAGCGGTTGGATTACAGCAAAATCAGGCCAGCTTTGGCACCGACGATCGCGGCTTCGGTGCGGCTAGACACATTTAGCTTGGCGAAGAGGGCGCTGGTGTGGTACTTGACCGTATGTTCTGAGAGGTGCAATCGCTGAGCAATGGCTTTGTTACTCAACCCATCGGCCAGCAGGGTCAGCACCTCAACCTCACGGGGAGTCAAGGCTTCGGCTTGCTCCGACGGAACAAAGTTTGGCAGGGCGGTCTCCAGAGACAGCCGGTCGCTGATGAGTCTGGGATGAATGGTCATTAAGCCCGCCGCTGCTGCATTGAGAGCCGCTATGATTTCTTTGCCGCTAGCCTGCTCTGGCAGCACACCAACCAGACCTGCCTGCCAGAGTTCAAGGGCAGAGAGGTGACTCTCCTGGTCTAGCAGCGCTACGACGGGCGGAGCAGGTTCGGCGGAGAAATCCAGGCTCGCTAACCCATCCTCTGCTAAAGGCCAGCTGATCAGGGCACAGTCAGCTGGGGGCAACGCTGACCAAGCAACTGGCTGGCCGGTTCGCAGTCCTTCCCATTGGTCATCTGCTTCGGCAATCAGCGCGGCTAACCCAGCCTGGGTAATAGCCGATGGGCTAATGATCAGCACCCGCTTCATGCAGCCTGCTCCTGCAATGGTAGCTGCCCCACGGTCAGCGTACAGATCACCCTTTGCCCGCCCTGGCTAATTTGTAGGGCCAGGGTTTGACCAGGTACTAAGCAATCTAGCCAATCGGTCAGGTCGCTGGGTTGGCGAAATAGCCGCCCATTGATGCCCAGCAGGCGATCTCCTACGACTAACCCTGCCTGGGCGGCTGGGCTGCCAGGCATCACTTGGGTAATCATCCACGTCACCGTTGGTTCTGAAAATTCCCCCTCCACTGGTTTCAAGGTCATGCCCAGATAGGGCTGCTCGGCCTGGCGGCTCAGAAAGCGGCTCACCAGTGCGGTGGGCACCGCATAGCCTCGACCGTTCCAAAGCACGCCCGAACCTGAGGCACCATCCGGGCCTTGAATCAGCACGGTGGATTGGCGCAGGGAGTGGGCGATTTCCCCTAGCTCCTGATCTAAACCAAGGGTGTGTGCGGTCATCAGCGGCCTTCGTGGGTTTTCTCACCCAGGGTTACGGTAACGTCCATCAACTGTCCACCCCGCACCAAGCGCAAGCTCACGGGCTGACCGATCTGGTCAGCCTCAAGATGGGCATAGACTGCCCGCAAATTACCCACCACCTGGCCGTTGACAGCCAGCACAATATCGCCAATGAGCACACTAGCCTGCTCTGCTGGCCCCTCAGCATCCACACTCACCACCAGCAAACCGACCTCACTCGCTAGGGCCAGAGCCTGCCGCAACGGTTTGGGTAACTCCACGGGTTGAAGACCAAGCCCCAGGTACCCTCGGTTCAAACTGCCTCGATTGAGCAGAGTGCTGATAATCCGATCCAGATTAGAGGCCGGTAGGGTGACGACCCGATTGCGGGGGCCATTGAGGTTAATTCCCAAAACTTGCCCAGCGGTATTAATTAGCGGCCCCCCCAACAGGTTGGGGTAGAGCGTCACATCGGGGCGAAGCAGTCGGTCAATCGAACGGCCCTGGGAGGTTTGCCAGGGGCCACCCAGATTGCCCACCATCCCTAAACTGGCGCTGGTTCCGTAGTCCCAGGATTGCCCCACAGCCAGCACCAGATGCCCTACTTTGAGCGCCTGCCCATCACTGGTTTGGGGGATGGGTAGGTCGGTGCGGTCAAGCTGGATGATGGCCAAATCCAGAGCCGGGTCACGCCCTGAAACCTCCGCCTGGACGACATTGCCATCGGGCAGGGTCAGGGTGAGCTGGTGAGAACGCCCCAGGCCGTAGTCGGCAGTCACCACGACCCCCGGTTGCCAGTGGAGACCGCTGTAGGCAAAGCGCCGCTGACCCTTCACAGCCACCAGGCAAGGTGCTACAGCCGCCACGGCATCGGCCAGGCCTTCGGATAGCGCGGTTAGCGAGTTTGAATGCATTTCAGAGGATGTCATGCTGTGTTCCCAAAGAGGATTAACGAACCATTGCTCTCTTTCAGGATGCAAGACCCAGCCGTGCCCCATCCCCGGATGAATGGGTAGTCTCTGCCTGGATGAATGGGTAAATAGACCAGTGTTCGATACACTAAATCCAGAGTTTAGCCCCAGGATATGCCCAATCGTTCCAAAGACTGTTCACTATGCCCGTGCAATCATCGAATTCGTGGATACGGCGATGGCCTAGCCGGGCTGAGGTGGATAGTGCCCTGCGCCAGTGGGTAGCGACTTCTGAAGCCGAACTTGCCACCGTGCTGGCTCTGGGCTACTTTGGCTCCTATGCCCGCGATCAGGCTGGCCCCGGCAGTGATCTAGATGTGTTGATCATTGTGGCTGATAGCGGTTTTCCCTTTCATCAGCGCAGCAGCGGTTGGAATTTTCTAGCTATTCCGGTGCCAGTGGAAGTCTTGGTCTACACCTGGGTGGAGTGGCAACAGTTAGCCCACTCTCAGCCCCGGTTTTACAATACGCTTTTGCAGGAGACAGTCTGGCTCAGAACCCTCAGCTAACCACTGACTATTGCCCTAAAGTGCCCTCAGTTCTGGGGCTTGGGCCTGCCAATAGGTTTGTATTGAAGCCCCATCATCCTGGCCTTGGGTAATTTGTTTATAAGCCACCTCCAGGGCAATAGGAAAAAGCCCTTGGAACAGGTAGCCTTTATAGGCTGCGAGAATAGGCGTGGCTTTAGCGTCTTCCAGGGTTACTCCTGCGCTCTGCCACTCTAAAGCCAAGGCTTCAAGGTCATTGAAAAACCTCATAAACTCCATCGAAATAGCTGTTTCATGGGTGATGATAGGAACAATTTTCCCTATCATAGGGAACTTCATTACCCAATCCATGAGAAATTTCTATACCAAATATCGAATTGGCCAAGGGAGGAAGAGGC
The DNA here is from genome assembly GCA_964442885.1 of uncultured bacterium. Classification (GTDB taxonomy): domain Bacteria; phylum Cyanobacteriota; class Cyanobacteriia; order Phormidesmidales; family Phormidesmidaceae; genus Nodosilinea. The sequence continues at coordinate 3,621 of CAYUBC010000300.1, forward strand.
GGCCAGGAGGGCGTTACAGCGAAAGCTCAGCCATAATCTTGTCTAGGTGGGGTTCAAATTGTTGCAGGGCGGCGTCGCTGAGGAAGGAGCCGGCGGGGTCGCCGTTAGTTAGCCCGGTAACAAACACGTACAGGGTGGTGCCATCGGTCGCCACATAGCCAACCGTGCGCTCGGCTAGGATGTCGTCGCTGTGGCGAATCGTAAAGCCGTAGCGCAGTCCTGGCAAGCCGCCCACGGAGACTTCTTCCGAGGCTCTGGGTAGGAAGATTAGCGTTGGGTCAGCCTGGCCCCGGTCTGTCTGGATGGTTTTGTAGTGGTTGGATACCCAGCCTTTCAGCGTTTCAACGGTGGGGGTTTCGGGGTCTGGGTTTTCTACCTGGGAGGCTCTAGTGGAGTCTTCAGCCTGAAGCTGAGCCTCCGCTAGGGGATAGCTTAGGTATTCGACGGTGCCCACAAATTTGCCACCCGCTTCTATGCAAAGCAAAGCGGGATTTTCGCAGGGCATGACCTCCCATCCCATGGGGACAGAGGTGGAGCTGAGCAGATCTGGCCATTGTCGGATTGGCGTGGGTTCAACGGTTTCTTCAGTGGCGCTGGAGGCTGGCGATTGGGGTGCTCTGGATAAGCCAGAACAGGCTGCTAGGGAGGTACTAAACAGCAGTATCCCAACCATGGATGGGACGAACACAGTAGTTCTCATCGGTGCTCTTCAGGGAAAGGGGTAGCCGTCGCTTGGCCATGCTTTTAGCGGGCTAATTGGCCGTTCAACCAGCGAAACTAGCGCTGATGGTCAGGATGCCATCAATGGCCATGAAATTGTTATAACAGCTTCTCAATGGCTCAGGGTTATGGAGTGCCACCTCTTATAACTGCCACAGTCAAAATCTCAAGAAACCCTGATTTTTCTGAACTATTGACCTAATTTAACGAAATTTGTATGAATTAATGTCCTGATTTCAGCGAAGTTTCGATGAATCCTCGATCGAACTTTAGTTGACCCAAGCTTACCTGCTCAACTTCATGGAAAGGCCAATGCGCTTGAGCTTGATATCCACATCCACCACGCGCACGGCGACCACCTGCCCGACTTTGACAATGTCGTTGGGATCTTTAACAAAGCGGTCGGCCAGTTGAGAGATATGCACCAGTCCATCCTGATGCACGCCCACATCCACAAAGGCCCCAAAGTTGGTGACGTTGGTGACAATGCCTTCCAGGGTCATGCCTGGCTTCAGGTCAGTCATGGCGTTGATGCCCTCCTGGAAGCGGGCATAGGTGAATTGCTCACGGGGATCGCGACCGGGTTTTTCGAGTTCGTGCAGGATGTCCCGGAGGGTGAGCTCGCCAGCCTCGGCGGTGGTGTAGCGTTTCAGATCCAACTGCTGGAGGCGGTTGGTCGCCCTGGGTAGTTGCGCCAGGGGCAGGCTGAGGTCGGTGGCGATCGCGTCTACAATGCCATAGCTTTCGGGATGCACCGCTGTGTTGTCCAGGGGATTTTTGCCGTTGCGAATGCGCAGAAAGCCCGCCGCCTGCTCAAAGGCTTTTGGCCCCAGCTTTTTCACCTTTAGCAACTCCTGGCGAGACTGAAACGCACCGTTGGCGTTGCGGTACTCCACCAGGTTGTTGGCCACTGCTGGGGTAATGCCCGACACATAGGTGAGCAACTCGCGGGAGGCCATATTCAGGTCAACCCCCACGTAGTTAACGCAGCTTTCGATAGTGTCATCCAGCTTTTGCTTCAGCCGCTTCTGGTCAACATCGTGCTGGTACTGGCCGACGCCAATGGATTTGGGGTCAATCTTGACCAGTTCCGCCAGGGGGTCTTGCAGGCGACGGGCAATGCTAATCGCCCCTCGCACGGT
>CAYUBC010000301.1:0-5471 GCA_964442885.1 uncultured bacterium
TGGGGGCCTGCATGACCCAGCGCCCCGACCTGTTTGCCGTAGCTCTCCCGGCAGTCGGCGTTATGGACATGCTGCGCTTCAACCAGTTCACCATCGGCTGGGCCTGGGAGTCTGACTATGGCTCACCCCAAAACGAGGCGGAGTTCAAGGCGCTCTACGCCTATTCCCCCCTGCATAACCTCCAGCCCGGCACCGCCTACCCCGCTACGTTGATCACCACCGCCGACCATGACGATCGCGTCGTGCCAGCCCACAGCTTTAAGTTCGCGGCGGCCCTCCAGGCGGCCCACAACGGCGATGCGCCCGTGCTCATCCGCATTGAAACCAAAGCCGGGCACGGGGCCGGTAAACCCACCGCTAAAATCATCGAAGAAGCGGCGGATAAATGGGCCTTTTTAGCCCACAATCTGGGGGTGTTGTCAGTCAGTCCCCATTGACCCTGACCCAACCGCGCCGCTTGTTAGCTAGCCGATAGCTAATCTGGTACAACCATGCCGTTCGGCCAGCGGGTAGATCGTTAAAATGGTCGAACTATTTATCGACTGAGGCGCTGCCCGGTGAGGGGCACCGCCCAGGGAGGAGCAACAATGGGGGCCAAGCAAGTTTTGGGGCTGGGTTTGCTGGTAATCGTTGGTCTGGCCGCAGGAGCCGGGGCCGGGGCCGCCTACTACTGGCAGCGAGCCACAGCCATACCGACCTGGCATAGCCCCAGCGAAGCAGATACCCGCCTGGCCGACAGCCTCAGCCAGGGCAGCGGTAGCCTGCTGCAAACCAAACTGGCTACTGGCGATGGTGTTCGCTATGAGGGCAACCGGGTCGAAATCGTCCTGACCGAGGCAGAGCTGAACCAACTGGTGGTCGAGGGGCTATCTCAGTCGCCCCAGACAGCGGCGCTTTTGCAAATAGCTGAAAGTGTCAGCGCCACGGTGGAGGGAGATCGCCTCCGGGGTGGCCTGGTGATTAGCCCTGCCGACCTGCCGATTGAAAGCCTGCCCCCCGACGCTCAACAGGCCGTGCAACAGGCCTTGAATACGGTGCCAATGTTGGGCGATCGCCCCCTCTACCTGGGCATTGAAGGCAGCCCCCGCATCGACAATGGTCGGCTAGTGCTGGGCGAAGACACCCGCATCCAGGTCGGACGCATCAACCTTACCGTAACGGACGTGGCCCGCCTCACCGGCATCGACCCGGCTCAGCTCAATGAGGTCATCAATGTGGCGCTGCCCCAAGCCGGCCTGACCCTAGACGGCCTGGAATTCATCAACGGGGAAACTATACTACGAGGCGTGACCCAGTAGAAAAACCTCAAGCCCCAAAATCCAAGCCCCAAAATCCAAAATCCAAACCCCCTCCCCCCCACAGAACCATCTCGAATGCGACAATATGGCTGATTGAACTCAGCGTTTGAGAGTATTCCTATGCGTTCTGACTTACAACAGGCCTTTGCCAACCGCACCGTCCTCAAAATCATCAGCGGGCTGACCAATTTTGAGCCAACCCGCGTGATGGCTGTGGTCAAAGCTGCTGACCAGGGCGGCGCTACCCTGGTAGACATCGCGGCAGATGCCGAACTGGTACGCCTGGCCAAAGCCGAAACGACTCTACCCATCTGCGTGTCTGCTGTGGAGCCGGAAGCGTTTCTCGCCCCGGTAGCGGCGGGCGCTGACTTGATTGAAATCGGCAACTTCGACGCCTTCTATGCCCAGGGTCGCCGCTTTGAGGGGCCGGAAGTGCTAGACCTAACTCGCCGCACCCGCACCCTACTGCCTACCATCACCCTGTCGGTGACGGTGCCTCACATCCTGGCGTTGGATGAGCAGGTGGCCCTGGCCGAAGCCCTGGTAGCGGCTGGAGCCGACATCATCCAAACCGAGGGCGGCACAGCCAGCCAACCCAGCCACGCTGGCACCCTGGGGTTAATCGAGAAAGCGGCCCCTACTCTGGCCGCCGCCTACGAAATCTCCAAGGCCGTGAGTGTGCCGGTGCTGTGTGCGTCGGGCCTGTCGGATGTGACGGTTCCCCTGGCGATCGCCGCTGGGGCCGCTGGGGTGGGCGTGGGTTCCGCCGTCAACAAGCTGGATAACCCGGTGGCGATGGTCGCGGTGGTTCGCAAACTGGCGGAAAGCCTGCAAACGGCCCGTCAGACTAATCTAGTTCCCTAGCCAGGGCTGAAAACCGGGTTTCTAGCCGCAGATTAACTCCCAGTTGGCAATCTAGCTTGCAAGCCCGGTTTCACCAACTTCGGTTGAACGGCAAGTGTTAAGTTATATAAAGAATTCGTCTTGTCGCAGAGTAGTGCCGTGACCTCCGTTGTTGCTAATTCCCAAACTAAAACCTGGCTCTGGCGCGGGTTTACCATTCGCTACCAGCAAGCGGGCGATGTTGGCCTGCCCATACTTTGTATCCACGGCTTTGGGGCTTCTAGCGATCACTGGCGCAAGAACCTGCCCGCCTACGGCCAGCATTATCGGGCCTTTGCCCTTGATTTGATTGGCTTTGGCCTGTCTGACAAACCGGCTCCCAATGCCCACCTGCCCTACACCTTTGAAACCTGGAGCCAGCAGGTCATCGACTTTTGCCAAGAGGTGATTGGGCAACCGGCCTATCTGGTGGCTAACTCCATCGGCTGTGTTGTGGCTATGCAGGCCGCTGTGGATAGCCCGGACTGGGTGCGTAGCATTGTCATGCTCAACTGTTCGCTGCGGTTGCTCCACGAGCGCCGCCGGGCCGAAATTCCCTGGCACCAGCGCGTCAGTACACCATTGATTCAGCGCCTACTCAGCTATCCCTCCCTGGGGCGCTTTTTCTTTAGCCGCATTGCTCGCCCCCCGGTAATTCGCAACCTGTTGAACCAGGCCTACCACCGCCGCGACGCTGTGACCGATGAACTGGTTGAGGCAATTTTGCAACCCGCCCAAACAACCGGAGCGGCGGACGTTTTTTTAGCCTTTGTGCGCTATTCTCAAGGCCCGCTACCGGAAGACTTGCTGCCGCGCCTGACCTGCCCGGTGTGGATTATCTGGGGCCAAAATGACCCCTGGGAACCGGTGGCAATGGGTCGCGATCTATCCCAGTTTCCGGCAGTGCAGGCCATGGTGGAACTGGAGGGCGTCGGCCATTGCCCTCAGGATGAAGCCCCTGAGCTAGTCAACCCGTTAGTGCTGGATTGGATTGCCTCAACCACTGGTGAGATGGGCTGAACCACGCAACAGGTGAGGGAGCCAGGATAGCCCCAAACCCAGGATGGATAGAAAAACCATAATCAGAAACGCGGTCCCCTTAGTCATGTCAGCAATGACCATGTCCACCCTAACCAACAGCCCCACCGCTACCAGCAGGGCTAAAGCCGCAAATAGGTGAAATTGCGTCACCGCCGCCACAGACATAGAGGCTAGCGACAACGCCATCAAAAAATAACCAAGGTCAGACTGGAAGCCAATCAAAATAAATCGGCGGCACAGCCTCCAGCCAATGGTGATTACGGCAGCCAAAGTTAACGCGAACGCCAGGCTCAGCCCCCAAACTAAATTTGACGCCCCACTCTGGTGCAAAAAACCGCCGTAGGTCATATAAGCCGCCACCATCAGCACCCAAGACAGCCAGGGGAGGGACAGAGTCTTGCTTGCCGACTGTTGCGCCGACTGTTGCTTTGCCATGGGGCCAGGGAAAAATAACTTGCCAGATTCAGTATAAACAACGAGTTTTCTGCATGAACCGTTGTTTAGCTGAGAATCCACTTAGCAGGGAGCCCCACCTTGAGCAACGTAATACTCAGGATTGTTGTAGGTGCAATGACGGTTGCGCCTGTGTCTACCGCCTATGCCATGCCCGCCTGGTCTAACCCAGCCAGTGCGATGCCACCGTTTACCATAGCCAGCACCCTGGAGGCGGCGACCCCGTCTGTGCCGCCGCTACCAGTGGCCGCCGGTCAGACAACCCCACCCATTGCCCAAATGCCCGCTGTGACTACCCCTACCGACGGGGATTTACAACAGCGTTTACAGGATCTCGAACTGCGGCAGCAAACCCTGGAACAGGAAATCGAAACTCTCCGCCAGCAAATTGAGCAGCAGGCGGTTGAATTACCCGCGGAGGCCGCTACTGCCGCCAGCGCTGACCCTGGCACTGAGTTGCAGGGCGTTTCCTTTAGCGCCGAGGCAATTTTCTTCCGACCCCGCACCAGCCTGTTGCAAGACTATGCCATTGTGGATCCAGGGCAGGCGTTATTCACCGGCGGAGATGTGGCCGCTCCAGAGTTTGACCGGCGCGTGGGCGCACGCTTTAAGCTTAACTACCACATTCCCCATAGCCCCGTAGCCGTAGGGGCCACCTATACAACCTTCAACAGTTCTGGCAGCAGCGCCGTAGAACGACCCGTCAATGGGTTTCTGCTGGCTACCCTGGCGGCTCCCGTTCAAAATGAAAATGCCGACCGGGCCAGTTCTAGCCTGTCCCTGAGCTATGACGTAACCGATGTAGATGTTACCTACCACCTACCGGCAGCAGGCAGTCTGCAAACCCAGTTCTTTGGTGGGGTGCGGTTCGCCAACATCAACCAGGCCAACAACGTCCTTTATGATGGTCGCGACTTTACCAACGGCACAGTCAACATCCGCCGCTCGTTGTCGGGGGTTGGCCTGCGGCTTGGGGGTGAAGTGGCGCTGGATTTGGGCAGCGACATTAGCCTGTTTGGTCGCGCCGCCGGGTCACTGTTGATGTCCAACATCAACACCAGCCAGCAAGAAACCAACAACAACGGCAGCGACCTGATTGTCAGCCTCAACCGCACAGCCAGCGATCGCATCATCCCCGTCATGGAGCTGGTGGCGGGCCTCCAGTGGCAACCCAAGCTTAGCGACAGCCTCAGCTTAGACGTAGCCGCTGGCTATGAGTTCCAGCAGTGGTTCAATGCCGCCGACACGGCCCGCTTTGTGGACAATTCTGGCACTGGGGTAATTACCCAAGACACCGGAGACCTTAGCCTCAGCGGGTTCTTCCTGCGGTTGGGATTTCTATATCGGTTTTAGGCCAGGGAGTCTGTCAAGCCTAAATGGGTAGATTGGGTGGCGCACTAGCAGAACCCGACCAGGCTGGAAGCTTGACCCTGGCTTAGGCGGATGGGCGCGGGTAAAGGCCCCTAAGCTAGCCATAATTAAGGGCTGAGCACAGGAAAAGGGCTGACGGCTTGGAGACTGAAGGACTGGGTGCGACTGCACACCGCGTACCATCAGCTTTAACCGTCAACCCTTTCTAAGTCACAGACTTTAGAGAATACCTAACCTACAAAAGCCAGGCGAGGCTCAGACACGCCGCTGGGCTCGGTACCCTTGAGGTAAGCCAGCATGGTGTCGGCATCGGAAACCTCGAAGGGGTCGGTGGGGCAGTTGTCGGCAAAGTCAGGCTCAACGAAGATTTTTTCGATAGAGCCGTCATTTACCAGCATGGAGTAGCGCCAGGAGCGCAGCCCAAAG
>CAYUBC010000302.1:0-5454 GCA_964442885.1 uncultured bacterium
TGCTGGTGATGATGAAGGGGCTGCCCCTGGCCTACAACAAGGATCTCCAGGAAGACAAAGAAGCCCTGTTTGACACGGTGCAAACGGTGCGCGGCTGCCTGGAGGCCATGACAATTTTGCTGGCGGAGGGGGGCACCTTCCGGGTGGCTCGTCTGGAGCAGGCGGTGAATGAAGACTTCTCCAACGCGACGGATGTGGCGGATTATCTGGCGGCCAGGGGTGTGCCCTTTCGGGAAGCCTACAATTTGGTCGGCAAGGTGGTGAAGACCTCTCTACAAGCGGGCAAGCTACTGCGGGATCTGACCCTGGAGGAGTGGCAGGCCATCCACCCGGCCTTTGAGGCAGATATTTACGAGGCCATTGCCCCCCGGCAGGTGGTATCGGCCCGCAACAGCTACGGGGGTACGGGCTTTGACCAGGTGCGGCAGGCCATTCAGCGGGCGCAGCAAAGCCTGGGAGAGGCCCAATGACCATCAGCCTGTGCATGATTGTTAAGGACGAAGCCGCGACCCTGGGCCGCACGCTAGAGAGTGCCAAGGGCTGGGTGGATGACCTGGTGGTGGTGGATACGGGCTCAACGGATGCCACCCAGGATGTGGCCGCGTCCTACGGAGCCAGGGTCTACCCCTTTGAGTGGGTGAACGACTTTGCGGCGGCCCGCAATGCCTCCCTTGGCTATGCCACCGGAGACTGGGTGCTGGTGCTGGATGCAGACGAGGTGCTGCTGCCGGAGACGGCCCAGATGCTGCGTCAACTCGATCAGGGACATCCCCTGGCTGATATTGCGGCCCAGGATGTGCTGGCGGTTAACCTGCTGCGGCTAGAATTGGGGGCTCCCCAGGCTCCCTATAGCTTGATTACGCGCTTCTTTCGCCGTTTGCCGGAGATTCAGTTCCACCGCCCCTACCACGAGACCGTGGACGACAGTTTAGCCACCCTCCAGGCCCAGAATGGCCGCTGGCACGTGGTTACGCTGACAACGGTAGCCCTGCATCACACGGGTTACGACCCGGCGGTGGTGGTGCAGCGGGGTAAGTTTGAGCGCGCCCGCACCATTATGGAAGCCTACCTGGCCCAGCATCCTATGGACGCTTACCTGCTCAATAAGCTGGCCGCGCTCTATGTTGAGTCGGCTCAGGCCGAGGCGGCTCTGCCATTGCTAGACCGTGCCCTCAACCAGGGCGAGGCGGTTGACCCGCTCACCCGCTACGAGTTGCACTATCACCGGGCGCTGGCTCAGACTGAAGCGCACCCCGACCAGGCCGCCAGGGATTATCAAGCCGCCATAGAACAGCCGGTACCGCCCGTCTCAAAGCTGGGGGCGTGGGTCAACTACGGCAGCCTGAAGAAACAGCAGGGCCAGTTGTCGGAGGCCGTGGCGCTATTTGAGCAGGCCATTGAGGTGGATCCTACGCTGGCCGTGACCCACTACAACCTGGGCACGGCTCAGCGGGCCAGGGGCTACTTGGATGAGGCGATCGCCGCCTATCGGCAGGCCATTGCCCTCCAGCCTAACTATCCCGAAGCCCACCAAAACCTTGGGGTGGCCCTGTTCAAACTGGGGCAACTGCCTGAAGCCTTGCAATCCTTTAGTCGGGCGGTGCAGCTTTACCAGATTTACGATCCGGCCAAGGCGCTCAGTCTTAAGCAGGGGGTGCAAAAGTTGGGTATTCCCAGTGGCTTACTGCAGGCTTACTTGCTATAGCGAGGATCGCTCCAGTCAAACTCGGGACGGGGAGTTTGGCCGTGGTTTTTCTGCCAGGAAACTTCGGACCCATAGGTGCCGGGCCGCCAGTAGTGACCCCGGCTATCGAGGGCGGCGTCTGCCGTAGAGTTGCCAGAATCGCCCACGGGGTTGCGGTCAACGGAATTTTGGCGATAGCGGGTGCGGTGGGAGGCATCGGCATTGGCCGGGCCAGCGGTTTGCCCTGGGTTGGAGCGCTGAGTCAGCACCATTCTCAGGCGATTAATGGCTGTATCCCAGCTCAGGTCAGGCTGCTTAAAAATTTCTCGGAGTGCATCTAACGCCTTGCTGGCGGACTCATCGGCCTCTAATTTTAGGGGTTCTGAGGCACGAATAGGGTCAACCTGAACGGCGGCCAAAGCCTGCCGTACCGCGCTTTTGATTTGATGGCGGAGCTCTCGCTTGGCTTTCTCATACTGGTGCTGCCAGCCCTTTTCACTCGAAGCATATAGGGCAGGCAGCCGATTCAGGGCATAGGTTTCTACCTCAACGCCTTTCAGGTATTTCAGAACGCGAGGCGATAACCCGGCAATCTGCTTTTCTACCTCTTCGGCCACAAGCAGCTCCATTACGTTAATGTAAGCTCGCTTAGAAACATCGTGAACGATTTTCATAACTAACCCAGTCCTATCTAAGAGATTGAGGGTTTAACTCGGCATAGACACCCCGGAACCCGATGCTTGACGTTAATGTTTTAGCTCAACCTTGGGCCATTCTCAACGCTTTTGGGCAAACTACGCAACGGAAGCGCCTTGGATAGGTTAGAAAACACCTGAACAGACTATTCTGGGCGAATTCTGCTCAAACCCCTTAAGTCATAGAGAGAGATCCCTTAGGTTGGCCGCCTTTGGCGTTGACAGTTAACTTTCAGGAATTGGCAAACTATTCAGACAATCATGACAGATCAAGCCGGTACCGTGCAACCTCCTTAAGGGTATATGCAATTACCTGTTTCAAAGGTTTACAGCTATTTAGGCCAGGGCGTTAACCCGTCAAAACAACGCTTTTGCTCCGACTATGCTGATTAGCTTCAGCGGGAAACGTTCTACCCTTACGGGTGATTTTTGAGGATGAATGGGATGTCCTTAGGCTGCTTGGTCACTTAAGGGCTAAACCCTGGTTCAGGCTAGACGCCGCAGCCGTATCATAGGCGAGTCTCCACATTTTGACTTGGATAAGGGGTAATACACGAAAGAAGTATTAAATTCCGCAGGGGTCTACCCCAAAACTTGATTAAATCTTAACAATGGTTTGGATTAATTGAGGTCATCCGCTGTTGGTTGGTTTCTCTATGCTTCGTTCAGGGTGGTTGCGCACCGCTCAGGCCGCCGCTATCCTCAGTCTGCTGGCGGCTAGCGTAGTGGGCCTGCAGGGGCCGGTGTTGGCACCGGGGCTAGCGCTACCGTCCGCCGGTATGCCCCCCGATGCAAAACCCCGGTCCTTGGGCGACCTTTACCGCATTCGCGACCAGCTTCAGGCCCATGTGAGCCAACCGCCAATGCCCTTGTGGATGCCCCCCAGAGGGCTGAATGACCTATCGGCACCGACGGCTCTGGCCCATCTATGGCCATTGAACTACCGCATTCTGCAAGAGGAAAGAGCCCAGCGCCAGTGGACATGGGCGACTCAATTGGCTGCTTCAGCTAGTGCTCTGGGCGATCCGGCGACCCTATCAGAGGAGTCGGTGGAGGCGGCCTACGACTTCTGGCACAGGGCCGTAAACACCCTTGCGCAAGTGCCGCCTGACTCTTTTGTGGCCTCCCAGGCGGCTACCCAGCAGCCCATTTACCGCCGTAATTTGGCGATCGCCGCCTACCGCTACGACACCACCCAGTCTGATTTTCTGGCCACCCTGGCGGCCCAAACCGGCATGCCCTCCCAGGTGCGCATCACCGTGTGCGATTTGGATCGGGAGTGCCGCCGCTGGCAGGGCCATCAGCCCCCTGCTAACCCGGCTAGCCTGATCAAGGTGCCCATTGCCGTGGCGCTGATGGCCCACCTGCATCAACAGGGTATCTCCCCTGATACGGCAATTTGGGTCAACCCCGGCAATTGGACCGAGGATGCTGGCACCACCCAGGTGCGCCGAGAGTACACTCTGGAGCAGATTATGGCTGACATGATCAGTGCCAGCGGCAATGTGGCCACCAACCAGTTGATTGACTACCTGGGCTGGGCGGGGGTAAACCAGCGATTGCAGGAGCGGGGCTATCGGGCGACTCGGATCAGCACCAAACTGGTGGGCGAATCGACTTACCCCATCAACCCTGGCCTGGTGGCCAACGTCACCACTACCGACGAACTCACCGATATGATGGTGGGCCTCTACAACCAGGAGCACCCCGGCGATGCCCTGATTCAAAGGGCGCTCAAAAATCAGGTAGACCAGGCGTTGGGCCACGCTGCGGTGAAACCACCTATCCTCTGGCTGGGTGAAAAAACCGGCAGAAACTCTAAAGTGCTGGGCAGCACCACCGCTGTCAGCGTCAGCGGCGACACGTACATTATCACCGCCACCCTGGACTATAGCGCCAATGAAGCCGCCCTCAGAACCCTGATCGACAGCGTCATCAAGCACCTCCTCACCCACAAAGGCTTTGAGAACGACATTGAGGGCCATGATCTACTCGCCACTCGTCCCCACTGTTTCCTGCCCTGATTTCCCCGCCTGCTAGTAAAATAACGACGCTTGCTAAGGCATCAGGTGGATGCTTTAAGACGTGTCCTTGATTAAGGAATGCATGGCAATGTATTGGAATGGCGTGCGATCGCCCTTTAAAGGCCGAGCTGGATTCGATAGAACATCCCAGCGCATTAACGTTGCCGGGGGATGAATCGCTAGGGCCAGCCAGGGATTAAGAATTCTCCAATAGTATTTGCAGCCAGAATCTATTGGCTTGTTGGTTATGTTAAGGTTGTGGGCAAAATCACTAGCTCCTTGGTTAATTATGGCCCTCAATCTCAAGGATGCTCACCGAGAAAGATTGGTGCAAATTCTCATCGCTCAGTCAGTGAACTTTGGTGGCACCCCCCAACAATTCTTCATCGATTTGGTGAAGACAACCAATCCTAAGCTGTCTACGTCATTCCTGATGCAGGCCATTGCGCTTCCCAAGGGCAATAGCCCCGGTGCGGATGCCAGGGCTATTGTGGATTGGGCTGATAATAAAGGAATCTATCCGCAGGATAGCCGGTATACCGTTTTAGGCATTCTGCTTACCCCTCTTTTGCCAAGCCTAGGCTTAGAAGATGCCAGCTTCATCGTGGCGCTTATTTTTCACTATCGGCTTTTTCGAGAGCCTGGTTTATTAGAACCCCTCACTACCACGTATCAGGTGCCCCTTTTGGCCACCTCAACCCCAGACTCAGCGCCCCCAAGCGGCCCAGATTTCCTTTGGGATGACCCCAGAGACTATACGGAACTCCAGACCTTAATCCAGCAACGGCAGGTCACGTTTCTGGATGTTGGCTTTCTTCAGCAAGCTATTCAACAAGCCACTGCGGTTTGTCGCATCGAACTTCCCGATGCCCAAGACGCAACTAAGCGGCGTTTTATTGGCACAGGTTTTTTGGTCGCGCTCGATCTAGTGATCACCAATTACCATGTGCTAGCCCCCGAAAAAGATGCAGATATTAAAGCCTATGTCAATCGGTTGGAGTTAAACTTTGGCCACCTTAGCACCTCCGATCAGCTTGCGACACTAACCCAA
>CAYUBC010000303.1:0-5450 GCA_964442885.1 uncultured bacterium
CCTGCTGCTGCCCCCGCCAGACAATGGCATCGCGACCGCAGCGCTGGTGATCAACCAGGTTGGGGTAAATTTTGCGCAGAGCGGCGATGGCAGCATCTTCGGTGTAGCCGTTGCCGCCTTTGAGCCATTGAATAATCAGCACCCGGTGCGATAAATCCTGGCTGATGCCGCGACCAATGGCCTGTAGGGCTTTGCCCAGGGCACTGGTGGATTTGCCTTTGCCCTCGCCGGTGTAAATTTCAATGCCCTCCAGGCCGGGGATGCCGCTCGTCTGGGGGCGCGGCTTCATCTCGGAGTGCAAATCGGCAATATCCAGCAGGGCCTGGGGAGCGCCCCGGCCAGTGGCAATAATTTCCAGGTGGTCGGGCTTGCGGCCCAGGGTTTTGACCACTTCGTCAATGGGCAGCAGCCCCAAATCCAGCACTGGGTTAATTTCATCCAGCACCACCACGGAGTAGAGCCCAGAGGCGATCGCCCCTTTAGCCACGTCCCAACCCCGCTGGGCCTCTTGGCGGTCAAACTTGGTAATCTCCTCAGGGCCAAAAAACTCTGCCCGTCCGGTACGCACCTGGTCAATCAGGTGGGGGAAGCCGCGCTGGAGGGCTTCAATGGCGGCATCTTCGTCGTAGGTGCGGCCTGGGCCTTTGAGAAACCGCAGTAAGAGCACCCGGCTCTCTAAAAAATTCTGAATGCCCAGCCCAATGGAGCGCAGTACGACTCCCAGCGCCACCTGAGATTTTCCCTTACCCTCGCCATCGTAGACATGCACCTGGCCAGCCAGGCGTTCATTGGTTTGCTGGGCTGTGCGAATGCCAATACCGGTTCTAACCATAGAATTAAATTGCGTCTGCTCAAAGCGCCCAGAGGTTAATTTTAGCGAAAGCTGGCCTCTCCCTACGCGCAATTCCTGCCTCGGCAGTATCCTTAAACCACCTGCTTGTATGACCACGCTATGCCCATTACCGACTTCCTGGCTGACCTGGGGCTAATGCCACTGCGGGCCATGGCCTTTCAAACCATGCTGCTGCTGGTGGCGATCGCCCTGGAAGCCATTGTGTTGCGCCAGCACCTGCGCCTGGGCTACCAAACTAGCGTGCAGTATGCGGCGACTATCAACCTTATGACCACCAGCCTGGGCTGGATTGCCTTTTTAAGTCTGGAAGCCTTGCTGCCGCTGGCCCTGCGTCAGCAGGTGATTAGCTATGTGCTGTTCAATCGGTTTGATCCGGTGAATCCCTGGAGTGATGCGCTACCGGTGGTCATCGTCCTGGCGGCCATCGTGACCTTTTTTATGACCTACTGGTTTAAGTTGCAGGGGTTAAGTTTGTTAATCCGCCTGCTGGGTCGAGAAACGGTGCCAGCAACACCCACGCGAGTAGATACTTCTCGGCAGGCAGGCGCGCCCCGCAACCCGGTGTCCTGGAGTAGCTCGGCTCGCCGCGAACAGTCTCAACCGGCCTCCAGCACCGCATCCTATACCCTGGCTGTGCTCTGGGCGAACGCCTTGAGCTTTACCGTCATCGTGATCTTGCTACTACTGAGGTTAAACGCCTGACCTAGCGATGTTTATCATTACGTTTCTGCGCCAAACCTGGCAATCCATCAAGACTCTGCTGTTGCCAGATCGCTACTTTTCTTGGCTAACGGTGATTTACCTGAGCCTGTTTTCCTGGCTGATGTCCTGGCTGGGCCGCAGCCTGGCGGCTAGTGATATCACAGTCGGAATTATGGCCACCCTCAGCTGGATCTTTCTGGCCCTGGGTATTGGTTGGGGGCTAGAAACAAATCAGGTCAAGCCGTTTGGCATATCGCTGGCACCCTGGGTAGCGGGGGCCATTCTGTGCATTTTTCTGTTTGGCTCCTGGGGGGACGACTGGCTGCAACCGGCTTTAATTAGCTGGCCGTTGATTTCCTTTGCCGTGGTAGCGGTGCCAAACCTCTTAAACTGGGAACTGCGGCCTAAGAAACCAGCGGAGCAGGTACGGCAGCGGCTGGTGCTGCTGTTTTTCCTGAGCCTGTTGCTGAGTAGCTGGTTTCAGTTTTACTTTCGCATTCAGACCTGGCTACAGGCTTACCCCAGCCTGGTGGCTGACAGCTTTGAAGACAGTAATTTTGTCTACCGCATACCCGGTCAAGCCGTGCCCCTATCCGCCGGGGTCACCCATCTAACCGAAGCAGAAATGATGCTTAAAGCCGAGTTAGACGGCAAACCCTGGCCATGGGTAGAGCGCTGGCTGCTAAACGTAGAGGGGCAGGAACAGGCTATCCATCGGCAAATTCAGCTCAATCAGCAGTCTTCCCCGGAAGATCCGCTCTGGCGCTTTGAAATGCAGCCCTTTTCTAACGGCCAGGGCTATAATCTTGAGCTTAGAGCCATTTGGACAGGCCCCACGGCGGAAGCCGAAGGCTACTACCTGGAGAAAAACTGCCAGGTCATGCCGATGGGGCAACCCTCGGCCTATGGCACCCCAACCGCCGACTCGGTGGTGCCAACCCAGTGGGCCAGGGTCAGTTGCGATTTGGAGACGCCACGGGTATCTGGCCGTCCCTAGCGCTTCGGGTATGCTCAGATATTGGACAGGCATGGCGACCAGGCAGGAGAGCAGAGATATGGTGATATCGCGGGTTGGGGTGATTGCACGCAACGTCTTTTTAGAGGTGATTCGCGATCGCATCCTCTATCTGATTGCCCTGTTTGCCCTGCTGATGGTAGTAGCCTCGCTGTTGCTGCCCCCCATTTCAGCCGGGGCCGAGGATAAAATTTTGCTCGACCTGGGGCTGGCCGCGATGCATCTGCTCAGCGTCATCATTGCCGTGTTTGTGGGCACTGGCCTGGTCAATAAAGAAATTGAAAAGCGCACGGTACTGGTGCTGTTAGCCAAACCCGTGAGCCGGGCCGAGTTTATTGTCGGTAAGCATCTGGGGCTCTCGGCGGTGCTGATGGTGTTGCTGGCGGCGCTGGGGCTGATCTTCATGGCGGTGTTAGCCCTGACTGGGGTGGCCTTCCCCGTGGGCAGCATAGCTCTGGCCATTGGCTTTATGGCCCTGGAAGCCATGCTGTTAACGGCAGTCGCTATTTTGTTTGGCGTGTTCACCAGTTCCCTACTGGCAACCCTGCTGACCTTTGCGGTTTACCTGATGGGCCATTTAACCCAGGATTTGGTGGCCTTTGGAGAATTGAGCAAAAGCCCTGGCCTGCAACGACTGACCAACAGCCTGTACCTGATCCTGCCAGATTTGGAACGGCTCAACCTTCGCAATGCCGCCATTTACGGCCCCGAACTGATGCCCGACCCCCTCAGTCTGGCCGGTCATGGGATCTATGCCCTCATCTACATAGTGCTGCTGTTAACCCTGGCAACCCTGGTATTTTCTCGCCGCCAGTTCTAAACGCCACGATTCACTGCTTTCAACAAAGTACGGCTAAAAACCTGGTTGCTTAACGCCGCTCTAAGGACATAATCTGCCCTTTGATCGACAAGCCGGGTTTCTTTACCGACGTTCCAGGGCTAAGCCTTTTTGTACTTCTGCTTGGGGCTACGCGGGCTTTGGGGATATTGCATAACCACCAAACCAGCGTTGAGAGCAGGGTTGAGGTAGTTTTTGCGAAAGGTGGGTCTATGGGAGAGCGCCAGGCGCTCCATGAGTTCCTGAGTAGTCCAGTAGCGATCGCCCATAATGCTGAGTAGTTGGTTTACTTGGTCGCTAACTTGGGCGCTAACTTGGTCGCTAGCTTGGTCGCTAGGTATGGTCTGGCCCGTTGAGGCCGCACTAAGTGCCACACTCCTCAAGGTTGTCGTGATGATTTCTAGCATGAACTCAATGAATGCGGTGCTGTCGGCAGCCCGGTCTGAGGCTTCGAGGGCGGCGTAATCTGGTTTATAAACAGAGCCACCAGCGCATCGTACTGCGGCCAGGTTACGCCTTCTAGCACCAGGCGTTGTTCGGTGGTCGGCAGGGCATTGGAGAGATTAAGGAGCGATGCAGTCACGGTGGTTCAGGGCCTCTCAGCCCAACTTTATCAGTCCGCTCCAACAGGGTTGTTCTGCTACGGTATCGCACAAAAATGAGATACCGTAGCAGATATTTGCATTGTTGCGCAATTGCGCTATTATGCGTTCATGCAATCAGAAACTATCATTGAAACGCTTCTAGCTCTCGCTCAGGAGACACGGCTCGCTGCCTATCGTCTGCTTGTCCGTGCAGGGCCATCGGGTCTATCGGCGAGGGAAATTGCCTCGGCTTTGAGTGTTAACCCTTCTACAATGTCTCGGCATCTTGCACAGCTAGAGCGTGCTAATTTGCTTTGCTCTTGGCGAATTCAACGGCAGGTTCTCTACGCAATCAACTGGGATGGAACTAGTCAACTCCTAAAGTTTCTAACTGAAGACTGTTGCAAGGCAGATCCATCAATTTGGTGTAGTAGTGAATCTGAAAACTGTAAACCATAAACCAGTATGGGGAACTCAATGAACCTTGATCACAAACCTAGAATTCTTTTTCTATACGGTTCGTTGCGAGAACGCTCTTACAGTCGATTGCTGGCTGAGGAAGCCGCCAGGATTATTGAGGAATTTGGTGCTGAAGTTAAATTTTTCCACCCTCATAATCTGCCTCTTCATGCAAGTGTTCCAGATACACATCCTAAAGTTCAGGAATTGAGGGAACTCGTCTACTGGTCAGAAGGGCAAGTTTGGTCAAGCCCGGAGATGCATGGGAATGTTAGCGGTCTGATGAAGCATCAGATTGATTGGATTCCACTCAGTATTGGAGCGGTGCGACCGACACAGGGTAAAACTCTAGCAGTTATGCAAGTCTGTGGGGGTTCGCAAACCTACAATACTGTAAATACACTCCGTGTGTTGGGACGCTGGATGAGAATGTTTACTATTCCGAATCAATCTTCTGTGCCAAAAGCCTATCAAGAATTCAACGAGGATGGAACGATGAAAGATTCACCTTACCGAGATCGTGTTGTTGATGTGATGGAGGAGCTTTACAAGTTCACGTTGTTGTTACGTGACAAAGTAGATTACTTAACTGATCGTTATAGTGAACGCAAAGAGGAAACTGAGAAGCAAGCGAAAGAAATTGTCAGTCTCTCCATTGGTTCGCCTGCCAGCTAATCAATTTGAATTTGAAAATGCAAATCAAGGCTCTCATGATTGAAGGACTCAGCCACATTACTTTTATTGTCTGTGACCTAGAGCGAATGACAGTATTCCTGACTCGTATTTTTGATGCGAGGGAAATTTACGCAAGCGGTGACAGAACATTCTCAATCTCACGAGAGAAATTTTTCTTAATCAATCAGCTATGGATTGCAGTGATGGAGGGTGAATCGCTTTCTGACAAAACTTACAACCACGTCGCATTCAAAATTAGCGAGAAAAATTGGCTCTTCAGGTCTAGCTATGCTGTTTCAAACGGAAATACCCACGGCAACAAAC
>CAYUBC010000304.1:0-5430 GCA_964442885.1 uncultured bacterium
CGGTGCGCAGCTGGGCTTCTAGCTGATTGATGGCTGCTTGCTGAGCGGCCATATCAGCCAGCTTGGCGTCTCCGGCCTGAGTCTGCGCCAGCCGCGCCTGGTAAATGGCCACGTTGCGCCGGGCTTCGTTCAATTCGGCCTGTTTCTTACCCATCCCCTGCAAAACGGCAATCACCTGCCCCGCTTCGACCCAATCCCCCTCTTCGACCTGGAGCTGGTTGACCCGGCTATCTTGGGCATTGGCGACGGACAGTTTAATTACCTCACCCTCGGGTTCCAGGCGTCCCAGGGCGGTAACGGCTTCGGTGGGGGCAACGTCCACCGGGGGCGGAGGGGACGAAGCGCGATCTCGCATTTGCGACACCACCAGAGCTGTACTGGCGGTACCCAACACCACAACCGCTACCGTGCCAGCAATCCAGTGGCGCACTTTGGGTGGGTGATGCAGAATATCAACCATGGCGTCAACCTCCTACGAGGTTTGATGCGACATTGAACTTGAAGCCATCAGCCTGGCCAGAGAAACATCGCCAGCCTTGACCTGCTGTAGGATGGGTATGGCCCACCAGCCTTAAATCACTGCCATTTCATCAGAGATAGATGACCCAGGCTCAATATTGACTTTTTAGGGATTCTGATCTGATCCTACGGTAGGGTAAATATACTCAGACAAAATGATTACAAGTCTTAGTGCTTGTCCTCTAGGAGCCTGAGGTTTCAGGCCGGTGGCAGCATAATTCTGGCTACATACCTTCTGACTCCTGGCTAGAACAGTCGCTACTCCCTGGCAATGAAGCACCGAGGTAAACGCCATGGAACGGGATGAGCTATTGCGCGATTACGCTGCCGGTGGGCGCGACTTTAGCAAGGCCAACCTCAGCGGTCTGGATTTGGCCGCCACCAAGTTAAGCAGTATTAATTTAATCCGAGCGAATTTATCCAGAACCATCCTCAAGGCGGCCAACTTAAGCGGTGCCTTTCTGGTCATGGCTGACCTGAAGGACGCTGAACTGCCAAGTGCCACCTTGGTCATGGCAAATTTAAGTGGTGCTAACCTGCAGGGGGCAAATCTCAGTCGGGCGAACCTCTGCGAAGCCGTTCTAACGGGAACCCTCCTGACAAACAGCAACCTCTCCGCTGCCATCCTGCAGGGGGCGATTCTGGCTGGGGCCAATTTGACCAACGCCAATCTGCGCCAGGCCGACCTGCGGGGGGCTAACCTCTACGGGGCCGATTTACAAAATGCTGACCTCAGCCAGGCTAACCTGACCCGTACTAACCTGCGGGAGGCCAACTTGACCGGGGCAACTTTGCCCGGGGGTGAACTCCAGAGAACCCCCAAACGTTAGCGCCCATTGTTGCGAAAGGCAGGCAATCGCTATGGATACCGCTGAACTGCTCAAACGCTATGCCGCCGGGGAACGCCAGTTTCCCGAAGCGGATCTGACCGGGGCCAACCTCTTTCGCGCCGAACTGCCAGAAATTAAACTCTGTCGGGCCAACCTGATTGGCGCGAATCTCAGCGGTGCTGATCTGACCGGAGCTGACCTCAGCGAGGCTTCCCTGACCGCCGTTAACCTCAGCGGGGCAAATTTACTGTCCGCCAACCTGAGTGGAGCAGAGATGATTGGGGCCAATCTGGGGGGTGCAAAACTGGGCAAGGCCAACCTGGCCAATACAACTCTCAATGGGGCTAACCTCAGTGCCGCGAATTTGAGCGGAGCCAACTGCAGCAGTGCCTCTCTGGCCAGGGCAAATTTGGCGGGCCTTGTTTTGAGTTCGGCCTGCCTTAAGAATACCGACCTATCGGGCACCAACTTGAACCATGCCAGTCTGCTCGGGGCAGACCTGAGCGGGGCCAACCTCACCGGAGCTAACCTAGTGGGGGCCAATTTAGATCAAGCGATTCTGCTCAACGCCGTTCTTACCAACGCCAATCTCAGGGGAGCAAATGTTTCTGAAGTCGATATCGAGGATGATGGAGCCATTCAGGAATTGCCCTAATAACAGACCCTGCCGCCCCTGCTGGAGCTACTCGACCAGAAGTACAAACGGCTGCGATCTCACTTGCCCACGCGCAAGACCTTCTTCGGTGATTTGAGGGCGTTAACCCGGTACATGTATATCGCTAACGTCCTACAGGGATCTCGAATTCCCCTCCTGAGAAGGGCAAGGATTTTTGAGGTTTGAATTCCAGTAGAACATCCCCTCCAGGGAGGGGCAGGGGTGGGTCATCCTCTAAACAGATACCTACAGCCCACCTCCCGCCTCCTGTATGATAAAGAAGTATTTGGATATCGTTACATCTCTTCATCATGGTTGCTGAACTTGCGGCTCCGGTTTTAGAAAAGCACACCTGGCAGTGGCAGGGCCACACCATCGCCTACACCGTGCAGGGTGAAGGGCAGCCCCTGGTGCTTATTCATGGGTTTGGGGCATCTCTGGGCCACTGGCGCAAGAACATTCCGGTGCTGGCGACGGCGGGGCATCGGGTCTATGCGCTGGATTTACTGGGCTTTGGCGACTCCGACCAACCCCTGCTGCCCTACACCCTTGACCTCTGGCAGGCGCTGCTCTATGACTTTTGGGCCGAGTTTGTGCAAACCCCGGCGGTGTATGTGGGCAACTCCATTGGCGGCCTGCTGACCTTGATGATGCTGGCCAACCATCCCCAGGCGGCCAGGGCTGGGGCTGTGCTCAACTGTGCTGGCGGGCTCAACCACCGCCCTGAAGAACTTCACCCGCCTCTCAACTGGGTGATGGGCGCTTTTACCTGGCTGGTTAGTTCCGAAACCGTGGGGCCAGTGGTGTTTAACCAGGTGCGCCGCCGGGGTAGAATCCGCAGCTCTCTCCAGCAGGTTTATTGCAACCCCGAAGCCATTACCGACGAGCTGGTGGAGATGATCTACACGCCGGCCTGCAAGCCCACCGCCCAGAAAGTCTTTGCCTCCATTGTGACCGCACCGCCGGGGCCAAAACCCACCGACCTGCTGCCCACCATTCAGCAGCCGCTGCTGGTGCTCTGGGGCGAAAACGACCCCTGGACGCCAATTCAGGGAGCCGACATTTACCGCACCCTGGCCGACGATGCCACCCGTCCGGCCCCGGTGACCTTCCACAGCATCCCCAACACCGGCCACTGCCCCCACGATGAACGGCCAGAGGTCGTCAATCCGCTGCTGATAGATTGGCTGGGCACAATTGCGGCCTAGGCTACAAACGCCCTGGCCCGAAGTGGGGACGATATAGGTGTCTGTTAGGATGCCTCCAAAGTCCTGTACCCCATCCCTCCGGATCATGACTCGTCTACAAACCCTCGGCGTCAACGGTAAGCGGCTCAGCCAAAGCCTGGATGACCTGGCTCAAATCGGCCAACTGGCCAACGGCGGCATTTGTCGGTTGGCCTTTAGCCCAGAAGATCAGCAGGGGCGTGAGCTGGTGCGCCGCTGGATGGTGGAAGCGGGCCTGGAGGTACGGCTCGACACGGCAGCTAACATGATTGGTCGCCTGCCCGGCAAGTTAGAGGCTCCGGCCCTGGCGACAGGTTCCCACATTGACACGGTGCCCTGCGGCGGCAAGTTTGACGGTACCCTGGGCGTGCTAGCAGGCATTGAAGTGGCCAGAACGCTGACTGAGAACGGCATTACCCTCAACCACCCCTACGAGGTGATCGTCTTTGCCGACGAAGAAGACACCATGATTGGCGGTCGGGCCATGGCGGGCACCGCCTCGCTCAACGCGGCGGACTATCGCCGTAAAGACGGTCGCCCCATTGATGAGTGCCTCAACCAGGTTGGCGGCGACTGGAGCCGCCTGACCGAGGCCCGTCGCACCCGCGCAGAGGTGTGCGCCTTTGTGGAACTTCACGTTGAGCAGGGCGGCGTTCTGGAGGCATCCCGCAGGCAAATTGGCGTGGTGCAGGGCGTGGTGGGGCTACAGCGCTACCAGATTTCCATCACCGGGCGGCCCAACCATGCCGGTACTACGCCGATGGATCAGCGCCAGGATGCCCTGGTGGCGGCGGCCCAGGTGGTGCTGGCGGTGAACCGACTGGCAACCCATCCCCCAGGGCAGCGGGTGGCTACGGTGGGGGCATTACAGGTGTGGCCCAATGCCGCCAACATTGTGCCCGGCCAGGTGCAGGCCAGCCTGGATGTGCGGGACTTGAACCAGGCCGTCATCGACCAGCTAGTAGAAGATTTAAAGCAGGAAATGGCCACCATTGCCCAGGCCACCGATACCAAAATTGAAATCCTGCCCCAATTGAATGTGGCTCCCAGCCCGGCAGCAAATCACATCCAGGTCATCATCGCTGAGGCCAGCACCAGCTTGGGGTTAAGCCACATGCCCATGCCTAGCCGGGCCGGTCACGATGCGCTGGAAATGGGCCGCTTTACCGACATGGGTATGCTCTTTGTGCCCAGCGAGGGCGGCTTCAGCCATTCCGAAATAGAGTACACCTCCCCGGAGGAATGCACCCAGGGGGCCAATGTGCTGCTGAAGACGCTGCTGCGGTTGGATCAATTCTATGGAGAGAGCTAAGACGATTAGACACCCCAGCACAACCGGCGTTACCGCTGGCTGCTACCGCTGCAATTAATTGTCGCGACGGATTTAAGCCGAAACGCTACGCTTTGTAAAGCAATATCACCTCGCTACCGACCTGAACATATAGTACAATTTGAACTGTATTTTTTGTCGAGTGAGCTAACCCATAGTGAGCCAGCCCATTTAGAAGCGAGCCAGCATGAGTTTCAAGGGAGGGAAAATCGATGGAGCCACAACCACTGATTGCCGTCCGCGATGTGCAGGCGAGTAGCCTATGGTATCAGGCTGTGCTGGGTTGTCAGAGCGGCCATGGGGGCTCTGAATACGAGCGGCTTATGGTTGGCGATCGCCTGATAATACAGCTTCACCATTGGGATGCTCACGACCATCCGCACCTTGGCGATCCGGCCTCTAAGCCCTACGGCAACGGTGTTGTGCTCTGGTTTAAGGTTCGCGATTTTGATGATGCCCTTAGCCGAATTCAAGCGTGTAAAGCCGAGATAATTGAGGGGCCATTGGTGAATCCCAATGCTAACCACCAGGAGATTTGGTTGCGCGACCCGGATGGCTATGTTGTTGTGCTGGCCAGTTTCCCAGGCCAGACCTAGTGATGTAGAACTCAGAAAAGGGCAAGAGGGCCAGTTCAGCGGCACACTAGCCGCCTGCTTAATGTGAAAGGAAAAATTACGAGTCAACGCTGGCGCTGGCTCTAGCCGATCAAGCTTTAACGCTAACTCCGCCGTCAGCCGTCGAGAACCCGAGTCATGGCAAAACCAACTGCGCCCGTGGTCTCCCAGAGTCGTCAGGTTGTAGACGCAATCTACCGTACCGAATCGCGGCGGGTGTTTGCCACCCTGATTCGCCTGCTGGGCGACTTTGACC
>CAYUBC010000305.1:0-5417 GCA_964442885.1 uncultured bacterium
CGCCATCGCCTCCAGGGTTTTATTCTTGATGCCAAAGCCAATCCGCATTGGCACCACGCATACCGTGGCCTGGTGCAGGTACTTCACCACGGCGGGCACTCGTCCGGTCACCACGATGCCGGGTATTTTGGCCAGGGAGTTAACCGCTGGTGTAGGTTTACCGCCCACCAGGTAGAGCACCGTGTCAGGATAGCGCTGTTGCAGCCGGGGCAGAATTTCCATCGCCAAATATTTAGCGGTGTCTACGTTAGCGATGTAATCCATAGCACCCACAAACACCAGGCTATGCCCACCCGGATCGGCATTGCGGTAGGGAAATTCGGCCAGGTTAACGCCATTGGGCACCACATGAAGGGGAGTGCGTCCTGCAATCGGTGCAAAGAACTGGCGGTCTTCCTCGGTTGTCAGCACCAGGTCAGAAAATTTCTTGACATACTGACCTTCGTAGCGACGCATGAGGGAAAGGTTGAGGCGATCGCGCAGCGGTTTTTCGGCTACCCCCGTCTCTAGCTGATTCGCCAAAGTACCGTAGAGGGAGCTATGGATATCCACCACTACCTTACTGACCTGCTGGCGATAGTGGGGATGCACAAAGACTTCGTTGACGCTGTGTTCGCAGGTGATGGCATCGCAGTGGCCTGCCGCTACCCAGTCCTCAACCCACTGCTGCATGGCTGGCAGGGCTAGGTAAGCGGTGCTGGGGGGAGTGCCTGTAACTAAGAAATCAGTAAAGCGATGCAGCTTCCCCTGCCAGCCGGGTTGCAGGTCTGCGGCGGTGGGCCTGGCAAAGCAGACTAGCTTATCCACATAGCTGGCCAGGCTAGCAACCTCCTCCTCAGTGACCTCCGGAGCGGGCTGGGTGACCAGGGTAACCGCATGGTGTTGGCTGAGGTGTTTGAGCAGGTAAAACGTCCGGATTTGAGTGCCGCCCAGGGTGGGCGGGTAGGGAAACGTAGCCGAAATCATCAGAATTCGCATGTTAGATATCCTCCTCTAACTGAGCGATGGTGCGAGCGTTCTCTGGTAGCCGAGCTAGCCGTTGCCCCTGGGTACGGGCGTGGGCACACCAGAGGTCTAAGGGTGTAATGGCCAGGGCCAGGGGCGTTTCCTGGCCGGTGAACAGCTTCAGGGTGGCCTGGGGCAGTTCCTTTAAGCCCCAGCGCAGCAGCCGGTAGCGGAGCTCCTGGCCGGTTAGCGGTCGCATCAGCTCAACCCCGTGCAGCTCATGGAGATAGCGGTTTGAGCAACCGTAGCGATGCCACTGTTGCCGCAGTCCGCTGAGGCTATGGCGGTGGCGATGGTAGACCACGGCATCAATGGCGTGCACTAACTGCCAGTCGGTTTCTTGCTGAATGCGCCAGCACAGGTCGGCGTCTCCGCCGGTGGTCAAATGGGGACGAAACAGCCCCACCTGCTGGAACACCCTGGCCCGCACCGCCAGGTTAGCGGTTTGACCGTAGGGCCGGTAGGGATGATTCAAGGTGTTGTCTTGGGATAGGGTGTTCTGGCGATCGGCGTAGCGTTCTAGCCAGTTGACGCTGGGTAGGGCTTTAATGGTTCCGGCCACCAGGCCCACTGTCGCCCTCTGGAAGGGCTGCACCAGGTTAGCCAGCCAGTCTGGGGCGGGCTGGCAGTCGGCATCAGTAAAGACCAGAATGTCTCCGGTGGCCTGGGCTAGACCAGCATTGCGAGCCGCGTAGGCACTTTGAATCGCCGAGTAGGGCAGGGCTTGAACCTGAAGGCCCCGTTCCTGCCCGGTTTGCACCGCCACCTGAAGTAGTTGCGGGGTGCGATCGTCACTGCCGTTATCGACCAGGCAGTAGTCTACCTGGGCAGGCGGATAGTGCTGCCCCATCAGGCCATCCAACAGGGCTGGCAGGTCGGCCTCGCCATTGTAGACCGGCACAATCACAGACACCGATGGATACACCATCGGGCCATCTGGCTCTAGGGTTACAGTGGATACGGCCATCGAATCACCACGCTAACTGGCTCCAGTATGCCCAGTCAATTGTTCGCCCGCATCCTCTGAGCCGCTATACTGCGGTACACCCTCCTGGTTGCCGCTATGCTTGCCCTAGCCTTTCGCCGTTGGCCTGGCCTCGCCATCCTGCTCATGCCAGCCTTGAGTCTGAGCGGTTGCGGCAGCGAACTTTCTACCCCGGCCAACCTGGGGCAGGCCGACCCCTCAACCGTAGTGCCCAGCCCAGCTCAACCCCCGGTTTACGAAACCCTTGCTTTACCAAAAGCGGTGGTGCATCTGGTCACGATTCCTGACCCGGTGCATTACCCGGTGCGAGTGGCCGTTACAGAGTCCTTAGCCCCTGTCGATTACCTCGCTTCCCAGGGCTGCGAGGTGGAGGGCTGCGTTATTGCCGCCCTCAATGCAGGCTTTTTTGATCCCAACAATGGCCTGACGACCTCCTACGTGGTGGTGGAGGGCTCCCTGGTTGCTGACCCCAGCCAAAATGAGCGGCTGATTGGCAATCCTGCCCTAACGCCTTATTTGGATAGGATTTTGAACCGCTCAGAGTTGCGGCGCTATACCTGTGGGGGTATGCCCCGCTATGAGATTGCCCGCCATCAAGCGCCCACCCCCCCTGGCTGCACCCTGGAGGATGCCGTAGGCGCAGGCCCACAACTCTTGCCCCAGGACACCTCTGTGGAAGAGGGCTTTCTAGATCCGGCTACTACCCCCGTGCGCGATGCCCTCGGCAGTCAATCCCCCAACGCCCGCTCGGCCATTGGCCTGAAGGCGGATGGCAGCCTGGTGATGGTGATGGTAGCCCAGGTGCCAGGGCTATCCTCCTCTGGGATGACCCTCTCGGAGTTGTCCACGTTTCTGGCTGAACGGGGCGTTGTTCAGGCGCTCAATCTGGATGGTGGCAGCTCTGCCACGCTGGTCTATGGTGGCACAGTCCACTATGGCCGCCGCGATCAATCCGGGATGGCGGTGCAGCGCCCAGTGAAGTCGGTGCTGTGGATTGAAGATCCCCAAAAACGAGAGAATTTTTAAGGCTAATTCGTCCAGTGGACAATGCCTTGGCTGGGTCAGACAGTAGCCACCAACCCGTTCCATTGGGTAATTTAAACTGAGGAAATTGGTATCTACAGAACGCTAATGGCTACTACCGCAGACGATGTTTGGCGACTGCTTGGCGAACTAGCCGTCGCCCAGAAAGAAACTGACCGACACATGCAGGAAACTGACCGCCGTATGCAGGAAACCGACCGGCGTATGCAGGAAACTGACCGGCGTATGCAGGAAACTGACCAGCGCATCCAGGCCACCGAGCGTTTGTTAGAAAACGCGATTGAGGAAAACAAGCGGGTTAATCGCCAGGTCAGCAAGCAAATTGGGGAGCTAGGCGGAGCCTGGGGTCGCTTTGTGGAAGATCTGGTGGCCCCGGCCTGTGAACGGTTGTTTTGGGATCGCGGGATTCCTGTGGATCAGGTCAGCCAGCGGGTTAAGCGGCGGCGTCAGGGTGACACGCTGGAGATCGACGTGCTGGTGGTTAATCAGGGGCATGTGCTGGCGGTTGAGGTCAAGAGCAGCTTAAGCGTTGAAGACGTTAAAAAATTTGTGGTGGATTTGGGCAAGTTTCGCAATTTTTTCCCGGAATATGCCCAGATGCAGATCTATGGAGCGGTGGCAGGCATTGGCATTGAGGCTGAGGCAGACCGCTATGCCTACCGCCAGGGTTTATTTGTGCTGGCCCAAACCGGCGATAGCGTTACCATTTTGAACGATGCCGCCTTCACGCCCAGGGCGTGGTAAACCCCCTGGGTACTCAGCATCGTTGGTATTCAGTTATGGGGATGACCGACCCTCTACGGCATCGCGGTTGCGTTGCAGGGACAGTTCCAGCTCTACTAAATCACTAAGCTGTCGGGTTAGCGTATCCACCCGTTTTTTAGCGCTTACCTTGCGGTGCAGGGCGGCTCTGGCCAAGTCTTCTCGGTTTTGCTCCAGGGCTCGTTGGGCCACCTTCTGCCAGGTTTCGATATCCTGCTGGGCGGCTTGCTGGTCAGTGAGGGTGGTTTGGTAGGCGGCGGCAATGTCACCCATGGCTTTGTGGAACAACCGCATGGCCTGTGCTGGCGACTGGGTTTGGCTGGAGCGTTCTGCCAACCGGCGAAATTCAGGCAGGTTAAGCTGGTCGAGCCGGAGACCAAAATTAGCGAGCTGGGCACTTTCGTGACGCCCGGTTTTGCACCAGGTGGCAAAGTGTTCGCAGTTGTTAAAGAACAGATCGTACTGGCGCTCTCCCAGGCGGCTTTCGGCCCGCTCAATCACCACGTCGGAGGCATCCTCCACCGCATGGTAAACCGGGTAGACCGGGTTGCCCCAGGAAAACGTTTCAAAGCTGGTGCGGGAGATTACCGCTTCATCGTCGGTCTTGCGGTAGTGGATAACGGTGCCATCGCCATAGTCAATGCCGTGGTGCTGGTACAGGCCATTAATTCCCGCCAGGGGCCGCATGACATAGATCTGGTCGCTTTTGGCCATCGCCCTATCAATGGTTGATGATAGTGGTCTGGTTCGGCAGGGCATCGGGAGCCAGTTCATCCAGGGTCGGTGGAGGAGGGCTAGCCACGAGATTGTCAGCTTCAGCCTTACGGCGAGTGAGCAGCAATTCCTTGAGGGGATCCCGCTTTTCTTGCGTCATGTGAATTTGCAGGTTGGGGCCAGACCGGGCCAGACGGATGATAATCCCGTCTTCTACCGCAATTTCTGTAATCCGCTTGCCGTTTAGATAGGTGCCGTTAGTGCCCAGGCTTTTAATCAACCAGCCGTCATCATTGCGGTGAATTTCAACGTGGTGCCTGGATACGACAGCACTGTACAGAATGACGTCGTTATCACTGGAGCGACCAATACAAATGAGTGGCTCTTGGTCAAACGACCAACTCTGAACCGGCGTTTTATGTAGGGGGTGCAATAGCGAGAGGGTAATCACATTAATGAGTCAAAGACACTTGACTATAGACACTAATCATAGGAGAGTCACACAGTACTCGGATTCATTCTGACGGAAGAAGGGTGTAGACGCAAGCCGGGCAAGGCCCCTTTTACCTTTACTTACAACTAGGCCGGGGGCATGGTGGTAGGCAACTCTAGATTACCCACTGCATCTGCATCGAGCAGCCAGTAAAGCTCACCCACTGGGCGCACCAGCCTGGCGGGATAGGTTTGGTCGTCTCCATTGGGCGAAAAGACCTGCTGGAGGGCAGGCCGCTTATTGGCACCAGCGGCCAAAACCATGACGTTGCAGCTGCGGTTAATCAGCGACACGGTAAAGGTAATGCGAGGGTCGCCATCTTTGTGGCCAACGGTAACTAGGCGATCGCGAACCCCCAGCGCCTCTGTATGGGGAAACAACGACGCCGTGTGGCCATCGTCTCCCATGCCCAGC
>CAYUBC010000306.1:0-5389 GCA_964442885.1 uncultured bacterium
GATGATGGCCCCCGGCATGATGGCCGGTGCTGGTGCTGCGGCTGCGGCTGAGCCTGAAGAAGAGAAGACCGAATTTGACGTGGTTCTTGAAGAAGTGCCCGCCGACAAGAAGATTGCCATTCTCAAGGTGGTGCGCAGTCTGACTGGCCTGGGCCTGAAGGAAGCCAAGGAAATGGTAGAAGCTGCTCCCAAGGCCATCAAAGAAGCCGTGGCCAAAGACGATGCCGAAGATGCCAAGAAGCAGCTTGAAGAAGCTGGCGCTAAGGTTACTGTGAAGTAGTCATTCCTCACAGCCTTAGTCCTAAAAAAGCCTCCCATTCAATAATGGGAGGCTTTTTTTATTGCGGCTATATCCCGCGCTTTGTTAGTCAACCAGCCTGGATGGAGTAGCTTAACCAGGTAGTGTTCAATCCTGCCCTAGTATCAAGCGCACTTCTCCCTCAGGCAGACCTAATGCTTCGACAATTTGCTCTACGGTTAGCCCTAGCGATCGCAGGCGAGAAACTGCATCCAGTCGAGCCTGCCGTTCTTGTTCAGCCCGTTGCCGTTCTTGTTCAGCCCGTTGTCGTTCTTGTTCAGCCCGTTGCCGTTCTTGCTCGGCTTGCTGCAGGGCATCTTCCTCTGGTAGTGGTACTAGCCCGCCACCAGAGGTGAACAACCGCAGCATCTGATGATCAATGCCCCAATACAGCCCTAATTCGTCACTCCATAGCCGACCTTGAGCGTTGGGCTGAATTGGCTCATATTGTCCTCGCACCAACTGAAAGCCCTGAAACTCTAAGGTAACTGGGTCAAACCAAAAATACTCGGGCACTCGCCAAACGGATTGATAAATCTCTTTTTTCTCACCTCTATCAACATCAGCCGTTGAGTCAGAGAGTAGTTCTACGATCAGATTAGGATATTTGCCGTTCTCGTGCCAGACCGTCCAACTGCGACGCGGATAATTCTCTGTGCCCAGCACAACAAACACGTCAGGGCCTCGAAAGTACTCAGATTTTTTTTGATTGGGGCTATAGTAAACCGTTAAGTTTCCTGCTACGTAGATATCCTGGCGATCTCGACAAACCCAACGAATTAGACGAATTAGCAAATCAATTTGGTCGCGGTGTAGATCACTTTCCAAAGGGGGTTCGTCACTCCATAGGTCTGCTGGCGGAAAAGCGACGGTATTTTCTATCAGTTGCTCAGCAGTAGTTGGTAACGCCTGAGTCATTGTCTTTATCCCACGCTGGCCCCCTCCATTCTATCCATAGTTGTCACGTGTTCCTCGGGCTTTATCGTTTGGCTTTCTCTGTATGTCTTCTAGTACGGTAAAGCCCACTTGCTTGGTGGGTAGTTACAGTGGCCCTTAGCAAATGGGTTAAGTTAGAATTGCGCTAGTTTTGTAACGCTAAAAGCACGCTCATTAGCAGGTAGCACCTATGGCTCAACAATTGAAACGGTGGGAATCGCCCCGGCGCAAAGGCCGAAATGATAAGGGGCGGGGTGGGGCGGCCCGTCAACGACAGCTTCACAAGCGCAGTCAGACGTTACGCCAGAAACTCAAAGAATCATCGTCAAACTCTAATTCATCCAACGGAGGGGAGGGCTATCGCTCTCCCCTCTTCGTTTGTGTAGGCACAGATCGGGATGGGTAGCCCTGGCCTAAGTTAGGGAATCTTGCCCTGACTAGCATTCGTCATCCAGGTTGGAATGCCTGGGGATCAACGACTTATAGATCAACGACTTATAACTGGGTATGGGCCAGTTACCGACCCCAGAGCCTGGAATAGAACGACTAGCCCCATCCTTACTGCCCTAGGCGACACTATAGATTCAATTAATCAGATTCAATTAATCTCGATGCGGGCCAGGATGGTTTACTCTAAGCGAGGTATCGGGAAAATAATCCGTTTATAGTGGCTCAATGTTCTGAGTTTCAATGACTAGGATGCCTGCTATGAAAACCATTGGCCTGATTGGTGGGATGAGTTGGGAGTCGTCAATTGAGTATTACCGACTCATCAATGAGGCGGTGCGCGACCGGTTTGGCGGATTGCATTCGGCCAAAAGCATTTTGTTTTCAGTCAACTTCGCCGATATGGCCACCCTTCAGCATGAAGACCGCTGGCCAGAAGCCGCCGAGATTTTGATAGAAGCTGCCCAAAAGCTCCAAATGGCCGGAGCCAGCATGGTTTTACTCTGTACCAACACCATGCACAAGCTCTCCGATGAGATTGAGTCGCGGATCTCAATTCCCTTTTTACACATTGCTGATGCCACGGCAGCACGGGTCAAAGAACAAGGATTGAGGCGGGTGGGCCTGCTGGGCACCAAGTTCACGATGGAACAGGACTTTTATCGGCAACGATTAACCGATAGGCACGGTCTGGAGGTACTCATTCCCGATAGTGAAGACCGAAACGAAATCCATCGCATTATCTACGATGAGATTTGTGCGGGCCACTTTAAGCCAGAGTCTCAGCAGAGGATTCTAGCAGCGGCCAATAACCTGGCCAGGGCTGGGGCTGAGGGCGTGTTGCTGGGCTGCACAGAATTAGAGCTGCTGGTCAATAAGGTTCAGGCCGATGTACCGCTGTTTGAAACCACGCGCATCCATGCAGAAACAGCCGTGGTAGAGGTGTTGAGAGACGAACTGTAGGCTTGTTTATGAGTAAGATCCACCGTGATTAACTAAAGGGAAGCTGTTTCTTCCACCAGGCCCACCAAACGCAGCGGGCAACGGGAATAGGGGAGATCGCAAAACCTGCGCATCATTGCCTCGATAAAGCCAAAACCCAGGGCCTCAGGTAAAACCACCATGGATGGTTCTACCGCAAAACCCTGGGTTCTAAAAGGCGGAAAGCCTAAAGCAGCTTGAGGTCAGGATATTCGGCGACCATTTCATCAGCCGTTAGGGTTTCGCCAGACTGCTGGGGCGTCCACAGTACCTCAACGGCCAGGAGATTGTCGCTAGAGATGGCCCCAATTTGGCCTAGCGCCCGTCGCAAATCTTCAGAGGAGCGGATATCGGGCAGATCGAGCTGGCCCTGGGTAGCCACCACGAGCGTAGCAACAATATATTCACCGGGAGCCATATTGTCTGGCTCGGTGCCAGTTAATGCCGCCTTGGGCTCGGCCTGAGTTAGTTGGCTGTTAACGTTAGAGAGCGTTTCCTGGGTGAACTTACTGCGAGCCGAGAGGGCGTAGCGGTTGAACTCTTGCTCGGCGCTAAGCAGGCGAGTTGGCTTATCTTCGCTGGCCCCATAAACCCAGTAGTCGGGGTGGCGCAACAGGGCCAGGGAAGTTTCTTGCAGCAGCTTAGCCAACCCCTGAGAACTACCGGTATCGGCACTCAGGGCGATGCGGTTGAGGTCATCCTGAAGGGCGCGGGCTTCAGCCAGCAGGCCAATTTGAAGCTTGGCCACGGCTACAGGCGGGTTGGTTACCGAGCCAGACGTTGCATAGTCGCCCCCTTCGCCTGATTCCCGAAAACTCCGCACAATGAAGTTGGCAATGGCGATGAAAATCAACAGGGTAAACAGGCCTCCAAAGCCACCTCCAAACCCAAACAGCGGGAACAGGAAGGGAAACCCAAACCCACCGCCAGGGTAGTAGCCACCGCCCCCAGGGCTGTAGGTACGCGGGGCCGGAGCCATGGGACGAGCCGGAGCCCGGAAGCTACCGCCACCGATGCGACCACCAGCCCTTGCCGCCCAGGCACCATCGGCGTGGCCAAAGACCAGCACCAGCGCCAGTGCTACCGCCATCAGGGGTTTGAAGAGGGGCTTAAACCGTCGAAAAAATTGTTGAAGCATGGCTCTTAAAGGAGGGGTAAATTGAGGCTAAAAGAGTTGATGTATCTATACTTTAACGTGCTAATTCCAGCCTGCTGAGGGAAGCGTGGCCAATCTCCAGGGGGAAAGCCGAACCTCCGGGAGCCACCTAGCCCCCGCCGACGATGGTGACAATTTCGAGCTTGTCATTGGGGCGCAGGTGTGTGGTGTCCCAGAGCTGGCGGTGAAGAATTTCGCCGTTATATTCAACGGCCACCAGGCGTGGATTGAGACCCAGAGAGTCTAAAAACGCGGGCAGAGCCGTGCTCGGAGGGCAGGTTTTGCTCTCTCCATTTACCTGGACATAGATGGAATCAGTGGTGGGGTCAAGCATAGGAGATAGTACTTGGATCTTCGACTCTACAGAGCAGCCAGTTAGTGGTCGTAGCGTTAGTGATGCACGGGGGTTGGAACTGTTTGGAAGGTATGACGATGGTTCGTTTGGGCCACAAAGTACTGGGCAATTAGGGTCGGGTTCTCAGCTTCCATGATGGCGCGTACTACCGCCACCCGCTCAGCCCCAGCCTGGAGAACCTCTGCCAGGTTATCGGTATTGATGCCGCCGATCGCGAACCAGGGCACGGCAGCGTGGGCCGCGGCGTGGCGGACGTAATCCAGACCGGCGGCAGGTTTATCAGGCTTGGTGGGGGTGCTGTAGACTGGCCCCACCCCAATGTAGTCGGCCCCTTCGCTAATCGCTCGCTCCATTTCGTCGGGGTTAGTGGTAGACCGGCCAATGATCCGCTGGCTGCCCAGGAGCCGCCGCGCCACGGCAATGGGTAGATCGGTCTGACCCAGGTGAACGCCATCGGCCTCTACCGCCAGGGCCAGATCCACCCGATCGTTAACCAAAAACAGGGCATTGTAGCGGTGGCACAACTCCCGAAGCTGCTTAGCTCGGTCAAAGCGGAACTCGTCATCGGTGTGCTTGTCTCGGTACTGCACAATGGCCATGCCACCCTGAAGCGCGGCTTCCACAACGGCCAGTAAATTATCTTGAGGAGAGGTAACCAGGTAAGTCAACGCCTGCTGTAAGCGCCGCTGACGATGGCCTCCCAGGAGGGCACTTTCTAGCGTATAAACCTCGTAGCGTATCGTCTTACAGGCTGCCGCAAAGTCGCCACGGTAAAGCTTGCCGTATTCCTCCAGCACCCGTAGAGCTTCTTGAACTCGGCAGAAATTGGCTTGGAGCAAATCCGTAATACCTTGGCGCTCGGCCTCGTGGGGATGGGTGAAGCCCGTACCGGGATCGCTGGGGGTATCGCGAGCCAGACGTAGTTCCGGGGCGTGCCACTGAGCCAGGGTTTGCCGGAGGTGCTTGAGTTGCTCTGTCTGCGCCTGGTTGTTTAACCCAAAGCGGCACCAGTCTTCAATAATTCGCAGCCCTTCCCGGGCTCGGTCTAAGTTGGCATCTAAAATCCGATAGACCGCTAAATCAAGACCAGCGGGAAGCAGGGGCATCGTTGACCCGTGAAGCGTATCCTGCATAGAGGTGGGGGGCAAAGATCCCTAACATCCTATCAGGTCTGGGGCCACGGCTAGGGAGAAAAACCGGTCAGCCCTTTGTCGCC
>CAYUBC010000307.1:0-5339 GCA_964442885.1 uncultured bacterium
GTTATGCACCCTACAGTGCTCAACGCTTCGGGTACTTTATTTAGACGCACGTCCCCTACCCGGCAATGCACCTGCCTGGCTCGTGGGGACAATCCCGAACCAGCTATAGATCCTGGCCTCTACCCGCAGATAGGTATAACTGGAAACCCAACCCTCTAAACTAAGGTCAAGTGTGGGGAGACTACGCTCTGCCGAAGCTCTACGTAAACACATAATAAGTTTGTTTGGATAGGCAGAACCCGTGGGCTATAGATAGTAAAAGTCCTTGCTGGTCTGGCAAATTTTGCCATTTATGTTCCTGGTGGTCGCCCTCGTTGTCCTTACACACTCTAGCTATGCGTCACTCCTACTGGTTTTCTCTAGTGCTGTTAGCTGGCCTTGGTAGCGCTACTTTACCAGCGTTTGCTAACCCACCAGCAACGCTACAACCCATTCAATCCGCCTCAATGGCTGAGGCCCTGGCCGCCGATACCCCTAGCGATGCCGAACTAGCGCAGCTAGCCGAGCAGATCAACCATCGTCTCAGGCACTCTGAGCCGTCTAGTCCTTCCATTCTGGACGTGCTGCCCCTGCCCTTTCTAGAAGACATCCTGGACGAGGAGGGGAATTTACACCTGCCTATGGGCCTAACAGTCTACAACACCATGGGAGATACCTCTGTCGGCTTTAGTTCAGAGTTTTAGGCTCCTCTGCCGTTATACTCTAACTACCAGCAGAGGAAATCAGGATAGAGGCTTTTGGGCGTCGATCTTCGCAGTTACGTATATGTTGATAGTCTTCAACCCCAGCATGCCGCCTATATGGGCACTGTAGCGCTGGGGTTTTTGCCGTTACCAGGGGATGCCTCCCTGTGGATTGAAATTTCTCCCGGCATCGAAATTAACCGCATTCTGGACATTGGCCTCAAAGCTGCTGTAGTGCGCTCAGGCACGTTAATTGTGGAACGCCTCTATGGCTTGCTGGAAGTTCATGCCAGTAAGCAGGGAGAGGTGCATGCCTCTGGCCAGGCTATGCTCAATGCCCTGGGCGTCAGCTATCGCGACCGGCTGAAACCCCGCGTTATCTCCAGCCAGGTAATTCGCAATCTGGATCCGCACCACGTTCAATTGATTAACCGCAACCGCCGCGGCAATATGATTCTGGCTGGGCAAACCCTCTATGTTTTTGAGGTCGAGCCGGCTGCCTATGCCTCCCTGGCCGCCAATGAAGCGGAGAAAGCCGCGCTGATTAACATTTTGCAAATTAGCTCAGTCGGCAGCTTCGGGCGCTTGTATCTGGGCGGCGAAGAGCGGGATATCCTGGCTGCCCAACAGGCCGTACTGGCCACAATGGAGGCGATTCCCGGGCGTGATCACCTGCTTATTCACCAACACGAGTAGCGCCATGAGCGAGTCTTTCCCTGACCAACCTGGCGAGGCAAACCATGTTAATGACTCAGCCCGCGAAGCCAGCCCAGGCGAAAATCTGGATATCTCCGACGAACTAGCGGCCAAGCTACCCCGCCCGCCCGCGCCCAAGCCAGACCAAGTTGAAGCCGTGTCTCCTGCCGTACGTCGAGACATTAACCGTGCATTCTTCATCCTGCTGGGCAGCGGCCTGCTGATTGGAGCACTGACAGCGGTTGGGGTTGTTTGGCTGATGGATCGGCTCAATCTAATTGGGGTGCCTGAACAGACGGATCAAACCCCTTAATCAGTGGGTTTGCAAGTTGCTAAAATTAGCTATTATCGCTTCTGAGGATAAGTATGGTTCTTGCTAGCGACCCTAACCTTCAGATGCCTGAACCTCCTAC
Organism: uncultured bacterium; assembly: GCA_964442885.1. Classification (GTDB taxonomy): domain Bacteria; phylum Cyanobacteriota; class Cyanobacteriia; order Phormidesmidales; family Phormidesmidaceae; genus Nodosilinea. Next base: position 1,793 of record CAYUBC010000307.1, read on the forward strand.
GGTTCCGCTACCTCCCTGCGATCTTGAAAGCGACGAACCAGAATTGGAAAGCTCTCTGCACTTACACCAACTGCTGCTACTGCTCAAGTGCCTGGATTGGGTATGGCGAGAGCGCACTGACTACTTCGCAGCCGGTAACCTGACGATTTACTACAGCGCTGAGCAAATCAAAACCAGGGATTTTCGAGGCCCAGACTTTTTTGTAGCGCTTAACACGGAGAAACGCCCCCGCAAAAGCTGGACAGTGTGGGCCGAAGGAGGGCAGTATCCCAATGTGATCATTGAACTACTGTCAGACTCAACCGCTAAAAACGATAGAACCTTCAAAAAGCAGCTTTACCAGGATACCTTTCGCACCCCAGAATACTTCTGGTTTAGCCCCGATACTCTGGAATTTGAGGGATTTGCACTGGTTGAAGGGCTTTATCAGCCTATAGTTGCTAATTCCCAGGAATTGCTTTGGAGTGCCCAACTTAATTTGTTCTTAGGTATTTACGATAACCAGCTTCGCTATTTCTTCCCCGATGGCCAGCTAGTCCCCACCCCTGAAGAGTTTGCCCTATCTGCCCAGGCGGCCACTGAACAGGCCCAACGACAGGCGGAGCAGGCCCAGGCGGCCACTGAACAGGCCCGACAGCAGGCGGAGCAGGCCCAGGCGGCCACTGAACAGGCCCGACAGCAGGCGGAGCAGGCCCAGGCGGCCACTGAACAGGCTCAAGCCGAGGCACAGAAGTTGGCGGATAAGCTAAGAGAATTAGGGGTTGATCCTGAAAGTCTGCACTAAGCTTAGTGTCAGTGCTGGGGTTTGCATCTTCCTGACAGACGGCTCTCTAATTCAACTACCCGGTTTTTGACTATGGCCAAAACTGGTCCACCCGCCGAATCTTCTCCGCCAGCTAGCGATGGATTCCTGGTCTGTGGACTAGGTAGCCTGGGGCAGCACTGTGTGGCCAACCTCAAGACCTTTGGCGTGCCAGTCTACGCTGTAAATCAATCGATGCCTGACCAGTGGGAGGTACCCCACATCCAGGAGATGATTGACCACCTGGTCATTGGCGACTGCCGCCTGAGTGAAGTGCTTGAACAAGCCGGGATTCGCCACTGCCGGGCGGTGTTGTTGGTAACTCAAAATGAGCGCATTAACCTGGAGGCCGCCCTCACGGCCCGAGTTCTCAACCCTAAGGTGCAACTCGTGATGCGCTCTAACCAGCAAAACTTGAATGAGCTGATGGAGCAGCAGCTTGATAACTTTGTGGCCTTTGAACCTACCCAACTGGCCGCTCCAGCCTTTGCCCTGGAGGCCTTTGGTGAAGAATTGCTGGGTTACTTCACCCTGGATGGGCACCGATTTCAGGTGGTGAAACAGCGGTTAGAGCCTGGGCATTCCTGGTGCGATCGCCGCCAACTCCACGAGCTAGACAGCAGCTACCGACGGGTGCTGTGTCACCTGCACGACCACCAGGCCGACCCTCAGGATGTAGAACTTTCTTACCCGGCTAGCCCCTCAAGCTTGTTCTACACCTGGCTGCCCGATACGCGAGTGCGGGCTGGTGATGAAGTGGTAATTATTGAAAGCGATGCTCAACTCTACAGCCCCGCTAGCCTGGCTAAATCTGTCTCCGAGACCACTCATAAGCCTCTCCGGCATCCCCTTAAAACCCTGCGCCAGGGGATTAACCGACTGCGCAACTGGCCGACCCTGAAGCAGGATTTGCTTAAGCTATGGCAATCGGGATCGGAAAATCAAATTCGTCAGGTAGCTATTCTCTGCATCGTTACTGTCATCGTGCTGTGCGTGATTGGGACGGTGTTGCTGGAGATTAACGCTCCTGAGGAACTCTCCATCTTCGATGCGTTTTTGTTTACCTTTATCACCCTGTTTGGTGGCTATGGTGACGTTTTTGAGGCCCTGGGAGAGTTTAACCGTCCTCGGCTGCTCCAGATGTTCGGTATTTTGCTGACCCTGGCCGGAGCTGCCTTTGTTGGTGTGATCTACGCTGTGCTGACTGAGCAACTCTTGACCCTCCGGTTTGAGTTCATGGAGCGTCGCCCTCCTGTGCCGGAGAAAGATCACGTGGTGGTGATCTGGTTGGGTCGGGTTGGTCGCCAAGTGTTGAGCTTGCTACAGGAACTCAAACAGCCTGTGGTTGGCATCACGCCTCAAATGGTGGATGCTGACGTATTGCCCAAGGTGCCTTTTTTGACTGGTGATATTGCAACTTCCCTGGATAAAGCCAACCTGGCCTCTGCCAAAAGCGTTGTCGCCGTTAGTGATGATGAAATCCAAAACCTGGAACTGGGGCTGATGGCCCATCGCCTAAACCCTCATTGCCGAGCCATTATTCGCACCTATGACCAGCAGTTTACAGATCGCGTGGCCAAAATCTTTCCCTTTGCCCAGGTCATTTGTGCCTCGGCCATTTCAGCCCAGGCCTTTGCCGGAGCTGCCTTTGGGGAAGATGTGATTGGTCTTTTTCGGCTCTACAACCAAACGGTGCTGGTTACCCAATACTCCATTGAAGACAGAGACACCCTTCACGGCATGCTGTTGTCTGAAATTGCCTCCGGTTATGGGGTTGTACCCATCTGGCACCAGCGCCAACACCAGGCCGGTAAAGTGATGCCTTCTGAGGATATCAGTGTGCAACTGGGCGATCGCCTGGTGGTGCTGGCTACCATCAGCGGTCTACGCCGCATCGAGCAACGCCAACTAGCCCCTCAAACCTGGAAAATCCACGTCGAAGCCGCCCTCACTGCCGATGCCCTGTTTGATGGAGCCTCGGAAATTGCCCGCATTTCTGGCTATAAGCTAGGCGACGCCAGGGACTTTATGGCCAAGCTACCCAACACCCTGCCACAGCCGATGTATCGCCATCAAGCCCTGAGACTGGTTCGCCTATTAATCCGTGCCCAAGTTAAGGCATCCATCATTCCCCCGGCCTAGCCTGAAACCTACCATCTTCTGGCTCCCTTAAGAATGAAATGTCCCTGGCCTGTCAAACCTTAATGTGTAGACTGGGTGAAGCCTTAGCAGAACCCAACAAAGCCCACTGTTGTTGGGTTTCACTTCGTTGCACCTAACCTACGCGAACCCTAATTTTGCCTTTTGACGCTGCACTAGGGCTGATTTTTATTTTCTAAACGAAACAGCACCGCTACTACCGCTAATACGCCAAACTGCACCAGTAAATTAGGCAGTGCTTGCTGAATATCACCCCCGGCCAGCATCTGAGTAAGGATAACAAATGCCCCAATGGCCCCCGATGCCCCTGCCGTTGCATAAATAACCTTTCGCAATCCTTTGTAAGGCGCTTTGGCTTCCGCTTTTAGTCGGGCATACTTTTCGGGGCTGATGCCCTTAGGCGGCGTATCCTGAGGATTGGTGTCGGGCATGGGGTGTCCAGGGAATGGTTCTAAATCGTCGCCCGCCTTATACAAAAGCTAGAACCAACGAAGACATGCACTGTTATACTAATTGACTGTGAGCTTTTGTGCCGATGTGGCTCAGTGGTAGAGCACTCGATTCGTAATCGAGCGGTCGCGGGTT
>CAYUBC010000308.1:0-5337 GCA_964442885.1 uncultured bacterium
CATTTCGACTTTGACATCAACGGCATTTTGACCGTTACCGCCACCGAAAAAGGCAAGGGCCAACAACAGTCTCTAGTCGTCAACGATACCCAAACAGGGCGGCTCTCCAGCCATGAACTGCGCCAGTCCAGGGATGCGATCGCCTCCCTCTTTAGCGCGCTTCCCCGGTTTAATGCCGAAGCCGATGAAGATTGGGTCGATGTGGATGTGCCTACGGACGAATCGGAGTGAGGTGGGGGTAATGGAGTTACTTCGGATTGTCTTGCATAACTAACCCACCCCGCTATGGCTGTGTGCGTGCAGTCTAGCATCCCAAAAATTTGGTTGAACGCCACTGGAAGGAGTTCGCAGCTCCAACCAGCGGCTAACCCCCAAGTCAGTCCAGAGCTGTCTCGGAGGCTAAGCTATTATGGCTCAGGCCGCCTTGTACTGCATCATGTCCGGGGCGGCCAAGTTTTTGGGGATTTCCTAATCCATCGTTTTGGAGGAATTCCTCATGAGTTACATCGCTATAGATCCCTTGCGGCAAGACCTCCGAGGTCTCGAAGACCTCGGAGGTCTCACTCCCCCCCTATGCTCCAGCGTCTTCTAAAGCCAGGGCGCTGGAGCACCACCGCAGGCATTCCGCGCCGAGCTCCGGAACGATGGATTAGTCTGGATGCGGTTCTCTTTGCCCGGCATCAACCTCATCTCTAAGTTCGAGCGCATTGCAAAAGCTATTGAGGCGGGCTAACAGCGCATTGTAGTAAGGGTAAGCATCCTCACGTTCTGCTTCAAGTTGGTTGTATAGGGTTAGCTCTGGCTCTAGAGCGAGGTTATCTTTTGAAATAGCTAAGCCTGCTGTACTAAGACGTGTTGCCGCGATCTCGACCAGCAAAGCTCCAACCGTTTGGGTTTCGCCATTTTGGATATCCTTTAGACCAGGTAAGGTTAACTCTGCCCCTGGTAGATTTTCGAGATTTATCATTAATTCGCCTCGTCAGGTTTACTTTCACAACGCTCAATGAAGCGTTCAACTTTGCTTCTAAGCAAGTCAGGATATGGAATTTCACAACTCTGGTTATTCATGGCACAGAAGATTGTGTTTTACCCTATGCCCATAGCTTGGCATTGCAATCAGAGATTCGGAGTACTGTGTTACTATCCTTACCAGGAACAGGACACGAACTGCATCGCGACGACTGGTCTGTGATTCTTGAAGCGATAGAAAAGCATACTGTATCCCAGCAAGAAACAGCCTAACAATTCGCTTGCACCCGACCGTTGAGAGGTCATCTGTCGGGCGTTCGAGGTTGTCTGCAGCAAGCGGGCTTGCCAGTCCTAACCCTCCAACGCCCAACTAATCTTCCTGAAAAATGCCCTGGAAAAAGTCAATGGTGTCCTTAATGGCCGCAATGAAACGGTCAATTTCGGCTCTGGTGTTGTAAAAGTACAGACTGGCGCGGGCGGTGGAATCAACCCCCAGCAACCGATGGAGCGGTTGGGTGCAGTGGTGCCCAGAGCGAATGGCAATGCCCGACTGATCCAGCAGGGTGGAGAGATCCTGGGCGTGGACGCCTTCAATGGTAAAGGTGGCCAGGGCGGCGCGACCGCTGCCATCGGCCTTGGGTAGAGGGCCATAGAGCGTCACCTCTGGAATATCCCGCAGTTGTTGATAGAGGTAGGCTGTTAGCTCGTGCTCGTAGGCGGCGATTCTATCCATGCCCAGGGCGGAGAGATAGTCTACCGCCGCACCCAGGGCGATCGCCTCAGCAATGGCTGGCGTCCCCGCCTCAAACTTGTGGGGCAGTTCTGCGTAGGTCGCATGGTTGAGAAAGACATCGGCAATCATTTCGCCGCCGCCCAGGAAGGGAGGCATCGACTCTAGCAGAGCCAGCTTGCCGTATAGGAAGCCAATTCCCGTAGGGCCACACATTTTATGCCCTGAGGCCACGAACCAGTCGCAGTCCATAGCAGGCAGGTTCAGGGCCAGGTGGGGGGCGCTCTGGCAGCCATCAATCAGTACCTTAGCGCCGTAGCGATGGGCTAAATCAATAATTTCCTCTACAGGATTAAGGCAGCCCAGCGCGTTAGACACATGGTTGACGGCGACCAGGCGAGTTTTGTCAGTCAGCAATTCCTGGTACTGCTCCAGGTCAAAGGCTTGATCTGCCGAAAGCCCCACAAACTTAAGGACGGCACCCGTGCGCTGAGCCACAAACTGCCAGGGCACCAGGTTACTGTGGTGCTCCATCACCGAGAGAATGATTTCATCTCCAGGCTGCAGACTGCTCATTCCCCAACTGTAGGCCACTAGGTTGATGGCTTCGCTGGCGTTGCGGGTAAACACAATTTCGTTGCGGCTGGTGGCGTTGACAAACGCTGCAACCTTATCCCGTGCGCCCTCGTAAGCATTGGTGGCCCTGGCGCTGAGGCTGTGGATGCCCCGGTGGACGTTGGCGTTGTCCTGCTGGTAGTAGTGCTGCAAGGCTTCCAGCACGGCCCTGGGTTTTTGGGAGGTGGCGGCATTGTCCAAATACACCAGGGGATGACCATTAACCTCCTGATGCAGAATCGGGAAGTCGGCACGAACCTGGGCAGCGAGGGTGAGTTCCTGAGCAACGATCATGGGGTGGATGGGGAATGGGTGGGGGGTGGATGGGAGGTTAGGGCCACTGGGTGATGGCGGTGGCCAGACGAGCGCGCAGCGACTCTATAGGGATCCTATCTAAAATTTCCATGGCAAAGGCGTAGATTAACAACCGCTGGGCCTGGGGCGCACTAATGCCGCGACTTTGGAGATAAAAAATCTCATCGGCCTGAAGCTGGCTGACGGTAGCTCCGTGGGCGCACTTAACATTGTCGGCCACAATTTCAAGCTGGGGCTTGGTATCTACCCTACCCTGGTTTGAGAGTAGCAGGTTGCGATTAAGCTGGCTGGCACTGGTAAGCTGAGCCGACTGAGCTACCACAACGCGACCGTTAAAGACGCTGTGAGCTTTGTCATCCACAATGGCCTTGTGCACCTGTTCAACCACACCGTGGGGATAGTTGAGGGCTACCAGGCTGTGGGTGTCGCTGTGCTGGGTGGTGGCGATCGCGCTCAGCCCATAAAGCTGAGTGGTCGTCTGTTCACCGGTCTGGTAAACCTCCCAGTGGTGGCGGGTCAGTTTCGTGCCAAAGCCCGCCGCCGTGCCCGTGTACTGGCTGTCGCGCGCCTGGGTAACTACAGTTTTGCCAATGTGGACGGTGCCATTCCCTTCCCGCTGAATGCGGCTGTGGGTAATCTGGGCATTAGCCTCTAGCCAGAGTTCAGTAACGGCGTTGGTAAACTGAGTCTCTGAGCCCATGTCCCAGTAATCTTCGACCAGGGTAAGGGCGCTACCCGACTCGGCTACGACTAAACAGCGGGGCTGGAGCAACTGTGGGGAAGCCTGGGGCTGAGTGACGTAGAGAATTTGGAGGGGAATATCGATAGTCTGATTACGGGGTAGCCAGACCACCACGACATCCTGGCAACCCACCGTGTTGAGGGCCGTAAACACCTCATGGCTGCCGCTGGCCTGGGCCAGATAACGCTCAATTTGGGAAGACAAGCTGGGATCAGCGGAGAGAGCACGCCAGCTACCCACAATGACTCCCTTTGGCAGGGCGCTCAGATAGGACAGTTCAGGGCTAACTCGCCCGTTTACCACCACAAGCTGAGCGCCAGCGGTTTCGGGTAAACGCAGGGCTGAAACATCGGCCTCACTTAACGCGGCCTCAGCGGCTGGCACGAAGTCGATATCGAGCAGCGCTGACAAATCGGTAAAGCGCCAGTCTTCCTGCCGGGTGGAGGGGAAGGTTTGCTCGTTAAGCAGCGCCTCAGCCCTGGCCCGCAGGTCTGCCAGGGGAAGGTCTACGGGAACGGCAGCCTTAGCGGTTTTCACCAACTGACTAAGGTAAGCATCCCGTTGGTCAACCGGACTTGCGGCTGAGACAACGTCTGCCAAGTTAGACACCGAGTTGGATACTGAGTGTGCCACTACGCCGTTACCTCCGCTCTATGCTCTGCCAATACCCACTCATAGCCGCGCGATTCTAGCTCCTCGGCCAGAGCTTTGTCGCCGGTGGTGATGATGCGCCCCTCGGCCATGACGTGAACATAGTCGGGCACGATGTAGTTCAGTAGTCGCTGGTAGTGGGTAATTAGCACCACGGCATTGTTGGGATTAGTGAGCTGGTTAACGCCGCTAGCTACGGTTTTAAGAGCATCAATATCCAGGCCAGAGTCCGTTTCATCCAGAATCGCCAGGGTTGGCTCTAGCAGGGCCATTTGCAGAATTTCGTTGCGCTTCTTCTCGCCCCCAGAGAAGCCCTCATTGACACTGCGATCCAGAAAAGCCGCATCCATCTTGACCACATCTAGCTTTTCTTCCAGGAGATCGTCAAAGTCGAATACGTCGATTTCCTCCTCACCCCGCGCCTTACGGTGGGCATTGTAGGCCACCCGCAAAAAGTCGCGGTTGCTCACGCCAGGGATTTCCAGGGGATACTGAAAGGCCAGAAAAATCCCTGAGGTGGCTCGCTCGTGGGGATCTAGCTCCAGAATATTGTCGCCCTTAAAGAGAATGTCTCCTGCGGTGACCTCGTAGTCGGGATGGCCAGCCAGCACTTTTGAAAAGGTACTTTTGCCTGAACCGTTAAGCCCCATAATGGCGTGGATTTCTCCGGCTCGGATTTCCAAATTCAACCCTTTAAGAATTTCCGTGCCGTCTACGGTGGCGTGCAGGTCATGCACTGAGAGAAGGATATCGCTAGCGTCGTTGATCATGGTTTTTCTGTTAGGTGGGCAATGCCCAGTATGCTCCTGTGGGATGAGATTGTGAATTCCCCTCCTGGGAGGGGTAGGGGTGGGTTATGGAGTTTGGATTTACAGGTTCCTATGTAGGGTGGGCACTGCCCACCATGATCTTGGGGACGAGAGTTTGGATTTTAGATTGGAGATTTTGGGTTGTGAACCTACGTTAGGTCTGCTAAGGTTTAGCATGTTTCCCCATGGGCTGTAGGTGGGCAGAGCCCACCCTACTAACCTTACTTATCCCACCGTGTTCTCTAGCTTTAGGGCCAGCAGCTTATCGGCTTCGGCGGCAAACTCCATCGGCAGCTTGTTGAACACATCCCGGCAGAAGCCGCTGATGATCATCGAGATAGCGTCCTCCTCGGAGATCCCGCGCTGCTGAAAATAGAAGATCTGCTCCTCGCCGATCTTCGACGTGGAGGCCTCATGCTCGACCTGCGCGGTGGGGTTCTGCACGTCGATATAAGGGAAGGTGTGCGCGCCGCACTGATCGCCGATGAGCATGGAGTCACACTCGG
>CAYUBC010000309.1:0-5331 GCA_964442885.1 uncultured bacterium
TCAAACCTACGTGGAGGTGCACGTCCTCCAGGGCGAGCGGGAAATGGGGGCAGACAACAAGTCCCTGGGGCGTTTTAAGCTGATGGGCATTCCGCCCGCTCCCCGTGGCGTTCCCCAGGTGCTGGTGTCCTTTGACATCGACGCTAACGGCATCCTGCAAGTGTCGGCCATGGATAAGACGACAGGCCGGGAGCAAAGCCTTACCGTGCAGGGTGCAGCTAACCTGGATGAAAGTGAAGTGCAGCGGATGATTCAGGAAGCTGAAGAATACGCCGAAACCGATCGCCTCCAGCGGGAGCGGGTGGAGAAGCGCAACCGAGCCGAGGCGTTGACCTTCCAGGCTGAGCGGTTGCTGCGGGAGGTGGCGCTGGACTTTGGCATGCAGTTTGCCCGCGATCGCCGCCGCCGCATTGAAGGGCTGGTGCAGGAACTGCGCGATTACTTGGAACAAAGCGACGAACGGGGCATTGACATTGCCCAGGCCGAACTGCAAGACGAACTCTACGACCTTAATCGCGAAGCCTACCTCTACGAGGCCGAGGACGAGCAGGAGGGCGGCATTCTCGGCCAGATTGGCAACACCTTGAAGAAAACCTTCGCTTTTGACGATGACCTGGATGCTCGGCCCAACTACGGCTATCAGGGGTCATCGTCCTGGGGCAACTGGGATGACGATTGGGACTACGATAGTCGCAACCGCAGCAGTCAGCGCTACGGAGAGCCTCCCTTTCGCGATAACGCCTACGGCAGTCCATCCCCCTATGGTGGAGGCAGCCAGCGTTCCTACGGTGGCGCTAGCGCCAATGACTACCCACCATCTGGCTATGATCGGCAGGGCTATGACTATCGTTCGGGGGCTGCGGATAACCCCAGCCCCCCACCCTATGGTCGTGGTGGGGAGAGGGGCGCAGGCTATGGCGATCAGGACTATCGCCGCCAGGGCTATGACAGTCAGAACTCCGGTAGCCAGGGCTATGGGAATCAGAACTCTGATAGCCAGGGCTATGGGAATCAGGGCTATGGGAGTCGCGGTTCCGCAGGCCAGGACTACGACAACCCAAGCAACCGCAACCCGGGCTACGGCGATCGCGACGGAGAACGCGGCGACGATCGCCGTTCCAGCGAACGTCGCCCCTATGGTGATGCAGGCTACGGTAACCCAGGCTCTGTCCGTCAGGGCTACGATAGCCGCAGTAATGCTCCGTCGGAACGCGGAGAGTATCGCGACAGAGACTATGACCGCCCAGGCTCTGGTCGGCAGGGCTACTCTGGCCAAGACTACGATGACCGAGAGTACGGTAATGCATCGTCCGCCAACCCTGGTTACCCAGACGCCAACTACCGGCAGCCCGGCTATGGCAGCCCTGGTCGTGAAACCAGCAACTACGCTGGGTCAGGCTTCTCGGCCCCGACAGAGTCTGCTGAGCCAGCGCAGGACTCCTGGGAGGACGATCCCTGGGCTCAGTCCAGCCGCCCCGGCAGGCGATCTCCTGACGAGAACCGCCCCCCAACCGCCAACAACTGGAGCGATGCTCCACCCCCGCGTCGGCCTCCACCCCCGCGTCGGCCTCCAGCCTCGCCGCCCCGGCAGCCTGAGGCCGACCTGGATAGCAACTGGGCCAACCAGGACGAATGGCTCTAAGGGGGATGGCGGGGTGTCTACCGTTCTTTTGTTTTTCTAGCGATTTTTCATTGGCAGTGTAAGCGCGTGTATGCAAAACTTTCGGAACTACTATGAGATTCTGGGAGTTTCCAGGCAGGCCGACTTTAGCGAAATTAAGCAAGCCTACCGAAAATTAGCCCGTCAGTATCATCCTGATCTAAACCCCGGCAATCGGTCGGCGGAGGAGAAATTCAAGCTGCTCGGAGAGGCCTACGAAGTCCTAGCCGACGATGAAAAGCGAGCCCAGTACGAAAAGTTTAGCCAGTACTGGAAACAGAAGGGGTTTCAGGACGATCGGCTAGCGCGCCACCCATCCGCAGAGGAGCGCACCAGTGGCCGCATTTCTCTAGAGGATTTTGGCTTTGGCGACTTCCCTGACTTCAACAGTTTTATTGACCAACTGCTCAACCGTCGGTCTGACTCAGCGGCTCGACGGCGAGCGAACGGCAGTGGCTATGATCAGCCTGATGCATCGGCCTACATGACCAGCCAGACTCCCATGGTGCAACCATCTTCCCCCCACCGGGGGAGACGGGATGCCGAGGCTGATCTGATCATCCCTCTGGAGAAAGCCTTTCGGGGCGGGCGGGAGCGCATTCGGCTGGAGGATGGCCGCTCCCTGGAGGTCAATATGCCCGCAGGGATGGTGACCGGCCAGCGGATTCGCCTTCGCGGCCAGGGCATTGGCGGCGGTAACCTGTACCTGCGTATTGAAGTAGAACCCCATCCATTCTTTCAACTCCAGGACAGCGATGTGTACTGCCGCCTGCCGGTTACCCCCAGCGAAGCCGCCCTGGGTAGCACCATTGACATTCCTACCCTGGACGGTACTCAACGCACGACCCTGCCCCAGGGGGCGCAAACCGGCCAAGTTATTCGGTTAGTTGGGCGGGGCTACCCCATTGGGCAAGAGCGGGGCGATTTGTTGCTAGAGCTAGAGGTGGTTGTGCCTAAACGGCTGAGCGATCGCGAAAAAGCCCTCTACGAAGAACTCCGCCAGACAGAACGCACTAACCCCAGGGAGCATCTGTTCTAGCAGGCTCCGCGACGGCTGAGCAGCACAGCGATGGTTTTGAGGATGATTTGAATATCGTGCCAGGGCGACCAGGCCGTTTGATAGTGCAAATCTAGCTTGACAATTTCTTCAAAGTCTTTAATGGCCGACCGCCCACTGACCTGCCATTGCCCGGTTAACCCCGGCTTAACATCTAACCGTCGCCAGTGGTGAGGGCTGTAGCGAGATACTTCATCCGCCGTAGGGGGGCGGGTGCCGACCAGACTCATATCGCCTTTAAGCACATTCCAAAATTGTGGGAACTCGTCCAGGCTAGTTTTGCGCAGCAGCCGACCGACGCGAGTAATGCGGGGATCCGATTCATTCTTAAAAATTAGGCCCTGGGCCTGGTTAGTGACCATGGCCTTGAGGTCGTCGGCGTTGGGCACCATGGAGCGAAATTTCCAAATTGTAAAGGGTTGCCCCTTAAGCCCATAGCGCTGCTGGGAGTAGAGCACCGGCCCAGGGCTATCTAGCTTGATAGCCACGGCAACCGGTACCCAGATAAGAAAGGTGATCAGTAACCCTATCAGGGCACCCAGGATATCGATAGACCGCTTAATAACACACGTGACAGAAGGATGAGAATCAATCAGTGACGACTCAGGCATAGGCCCGTTTTGAATAGATACCATAGTAGACCCTACTCTTTGCGGAGTTTTTAAACGTGTGTCAAACCCAACCAGACTGGAAACCTGCTCGCACCTGCCCTAGGGGCAAATCGTCAAGACCAGGTGCTTTTTGCAACCAAGCAGGAACCGTGTAACTACATACGCATACCGGGAAATATAGAGCTTTTGTCTTAAGGTTTTCTGTTAAGTCAGGAAGCTTTGTGAAAAATTTGAGTAATTTTCACTAATGTGAAGTTCTGATAAAGTAACTAGCTAAAGGCATGGGGTAGTAGCTCCCTACTTCGGCTAATAGAGTCAGTACCATGCAATTGCTGGGGTTAAGGCCCTTAATTACCCGAATAAAGCGCTGCTGTGGGCTGCCCTGGCGCTCATTGACAGCAATTAAGACAGTCTATAGGGCTAAACAGATATAAGATTAAAACCTACGGCCAACTCAATGATGGTGCAAGAAGGATCAAGCGTTCATGATCATGGCAGACAAGATGGCTGACGACTGGCTCGCCCGGTTGCAAGCAGATTATCCTGACCAGCCTCGAGCCATATGTCAAAGCATTGTGAGTTGGCTGCTGGGGTATCCTCCAGAGCGGTTTACAGCCCTGACCTCTGAGCAACTGGAGGTTGCCTATCAGGCCATTGACTATCGCTATCGCATTTTGCAGCAGCGCTACTGGAACGTCAGCCCTGACCAGGGCTATCAAAACTTGATTAAGCGCTTGAGCGGATTGTTTTTGATTCGCAATAAGATTAGCACCTGGATTGCCCTCAGCCGAGATCGCCGCCGCAGTGTGGTGGATGTAGTACAGGAAGTTATCCAAGAGATGATGCGCAGCGATCGTCACCTGGCTCAAGAGTTGGAATGGATTGCTACCTGCACCCCCAACCCTAGACTGCGTAACCTGCTGATGCTGGCCAGTCTTGAGGAGTACTGCCTGCGCCCCATCCGCAGCCAGCCGTTGATTATGTATCGCTTCGTCAACTACCTGCGCCGCAGTCAGCGGGGCGGCATGACCCAGGTACCAGCCGGTGAGCTGATTCGCCTGGTTTCCGATGAGATTGCCCCGGATGATTCGGAAGATTCCCTCAGTCTGCTTGACACTGAAGCCTGGAATCAGTACCAGGACGAGCAGAATGAGCTAGAGCAGCAGGTGTTGAGGAATCAGGTCAAAACGTCCTTCATGGCCTATCTCAGTCGCCATTTAGATAATTCAGCGGTGCGCTGGCTCGAACTGCACCTGCAGGGCTTTTCCCAGGAGCAAATTGCCCACACCATGGGCATGCCCGTGCAGCAGGTATATCGCTTGCGGGAGAAAATTAGCTACCACGCCCTCAAGATCTTCGCGCTGAAGGAGCAGCCTGCGATGGTGCTGGGCTGGCTGAAGACCTCCCTGAAAGATCATAACTTTGGCCTCACCCCGGCCCAGTGGCAAACCTTTTGGCAAGAGTTAACCCCAGAACAGCAGATGATCCTGCAGGCCTCCCAGGCCGGGCAGTCCATAGAAGACATGGCCCGCCGACTGTCGATGAAATCCAGACAAATTCAGGGGCAGTGGGTGAAGCTATATCTCAAGGCCCAGGAAATGCGCACCCAGGCAGAGGGTGGTACTGGGTAGCGGCTAAATGACGGCTACCTTAAGGCTATGAAGTAACATTTCTACCCTAATATTTGGCACTCTCTAAAGGGGGCGAATAGGATGGGAGTGGCCTATCCTCTGCAAAATAATGCCAGAGCTCAATACCCCTCGGCAGTCAGAAGCGCTGTCGTTTGATCTCCACAACAACGATGATGCCATTAACGGTCGGTTGAATGTTGATCAAATGCTGTCGCTAATCGATGGCATTTTGCCCTTTGAGGCGTGCCTGTTTTACCAGGTCATTCCTTTGTCCATTGAGGCTAGCCACCTGAACCTGGGTATGGTCAATCCTAAGGACACGGCAGCGGTAGACTACGTCCGTCGGCAGGTGTCGTATATCAACTATTCTGT
>CAYUBC010000310.1:0-320 GCA_964442885.1 uncultured bacterium
TCGGCTGGGGTTTGTGATTAAGCTGCTGGCGATCGCCCGCCGCAACCTCCACCCCACCTCCAACGAACCTCTGGATGAACTGCAACTGCGGGTGCATCCCACCCTGGTGCCCCTGGCCCATCCCCTGGCCTCGGTGAACGATGTCTACAATGCGATTTTGGTGGAAGGCGACCCCATTGGCCAGGTGATGTTCTTTGGCCCTGGGGCAGGGGAAGGCCCCACCGCCAGCGCGGTGGTATCGGACATCCTCAACATTGCGGCCACCCTGGTGTCTCAACCTAACCCTGAACCTACCCCAGAAACAACCAACCCGCTGCTGG
>CAYUBC010000310.1:330-5316 GCA_964442885.1 uncultured bacterium
CTGCTGGCCTGCACTCACCAGCACTACTGCAAAATTAGCCCCATGGCGGATATCATTAGTCGCTTCTACGTGCGGCTACTGGCTGAAGACCAGCCGGGGGTAATTGGTAAGCTAGGGCTGTGTTTTGGGGATCATTCGGTCAGCCTGGAATCGATTGTGCAGATTGGCATGCGCGACAACTACGCCGAGATTGTGATCGTCAGTCATGAGGTCACAGAAGCCAATTTTCAAACCGCCCTGGATGATATTCGAGAGTTTCCCGACATCCACAGTGTCGCTAGCGTGCTGAGGGTTTTGTAGAAGAACGAAGAGGGAAGGGTTAACTTTCGGGGCGGCGTTTCATGGCTAGGGTGAGGCCATCGGCGATGGGAACCAGGCTTAGCACGATGCGCGGATCGCGGTATAGGGCTTCGTTAAAGGCGCGAATGGCATTGGTGCGGTTGTCTTGAACGGTGAGATCCGCCACCTGGCCTGACCAGAGGACGTTGTCAATGGCAATCAGCCCGCCGGGGCGTACCAGTTGCAGAGCTTGCTCGTAGTAGGTGGGGTAGCTGCTTTTGTCGGCATCGATGAAAGCAAAGTCAAAACTGTTAGCCTGCCCCTCAGCAATCAACTGGTTCAGGGTATCCACAGCCGGAGCAATGCGCAGGTCGATCTTACTCGCTACCCCGGCCTGTTCCCAGTAGCGGCGGGCAATGGCGGTGTATTCTTCACTCACATCGCAGGCTACCAACTGGCCCTCTGGGGGCAAGGCCAGGGCCACCCGCAGCGCACTGTAACCTGTGAATACCCCAACTTCCAGGGCTTTTTTGGCTCCAATTAACTGCACCAGCAGGGCCATAAACTGCCCCTGTTCTGGAGCAATCTGCATCTGCGCCATGGGATGTTGGGCGGTTTCTTGCCGCAGGGCCAACAGTACCTCGGATTCCTGTACGGAATGGGCAAGCAGGTAGTTGTAGAGTTGATCGTTAAGCGTTAGGGTGCGATTCGACATGGCAAGGGTTAGGGGTAGCTGACCTGGAATATGGAGGAAAGTAAGGGATTTTGCCAAGCTCGAACTAAACCTGGCTTAATACTGAGTAGACCATGAAAACCCTCCGGTAGATCCAGGACGGATTCCGGGATAAGGAGGCCGGGATGGACGATGATGCTGTTGTACAAATTTCAGCGATGGCTGGCTGGCTCATTGGCGTTAGCCATTACAAAGACCGGGGTTATCAATGCTGGTTGGTTAACCCTGACCTGGATGTTCTTAGTGACGGCACCTTCTACACGACCAGTAGTGCCGCCATGTCCGCAGGGCGGGCCTTTGTAGAGCGCTATCGATAAAGCAGCCCCAAATAACGCTAACCAATGGCACTAACTAATGACGCCAATCAATGGCGCTAACCAATGGCGCTATGCAATGGCTAGGCCATACAGCCTTTAAGCCATTGCATAGCTGTCACAAAGAACTTGCCGCATCTGCTTCATATTGCCAGGCAAATCAATTTTCATGGCCTGCTCAATGAGAAAGACGGGCACAGGAATGGTGGGTGCAGCCTGCACGGTATAGGTGATTAAGGTGCCCTCATTCAGATCTTGCAGATGAAGGTCAGCGGCGAAATGGGAAAAGGTGCCCTGTTCGAGGCGAAACTGGATGCGATCGCAGGCCGTTTCAAAGACTTTGAGATAGATTTCAACCTGGGCAGATAGCACCATGAAGCCCTTGCGACCCACCTGGTATAGCCGCCGATAGCGTTGAGAGGCGGTTTTTACCGTTTCCAGCACCTCACTGTGGATGATGTTGGGGAAAAACTGAGTCCAGCGGCGATAGTTGGTGACCTGGGGCCAAATTTGCGTGCGCGGCAGGGGCACATACATGTGCGCGCGCACCGCCGCGGCTCCATCCGGAAGCGTCTGAGGCGTAACCAAAACATCTCCCCGCAGGAGGGCAATCTGGTTGCTGGCCGAAAACTGAGCTAGAGCCGTCTCTATCTGCCCTGTCTGAGAGGGAACTCGGTTTACACTGGCAATCATCTCGTTCTTACTCCTAACTACGGCAATGTCTGCCTCTACTGCTCTACCCTGGACTTCTACCTGCGGATTTTGTGCCTCAGCTCATGCAAGCTGCATCAACCCGCCGTTTTGTATCTAAATCGCTACTCTTCTTTTTACTCAATCCCCTCAGCCAGACAAGGTAGATAGTAGTATTATTACCGTGCCTTTACGAACCCCCCTCCGAAAGACTGCTGAAGCTTTATAGGCTCAATACAATGACACGTCGCCGCTATCCGCTCCAACCTCTAACTAAGTTGTTTCTAGGTGCTGTGGCTCTAACCCTGGTGGTATGGGTGCTACGGGGTTTAACGCTGTTGGCTTTTTTGCCGGGTGTCATGCTTTGGGTGCTAATTTTGCTGTGTTTTGGTCTAGGTATTGTCGCTAGCCTCCAGCGAATGCGCTAGGCGCTTTGCCCCGGCGATGGGAATGCCTCTTTCAGTTTGAACAGTATCCAGCTTGAACAGGGATTCAGATCAGGCTAGCGATTAATTTTGAAGGACTCAAAGGAGGGCGGCGGTGGCATGGTGCGGGTTCCCCAGGCGGGTTGGCCTGGCCCACCCCGGTAGGACATGGCGCTGACGTTGAACTGTGCCCCAGCCAGAATCAGCCATAGCCAAACAAATAGGGCCATCAACGTCAGACTCAGGGTCAGGAATAGCCCATAGGCCAGAGTCTGAGCCTGTATCCAGCCGACCCCCCAACGGCCCAGAGCCAAAACGCCCAAGCCCAGTCCTACGGTTAGCCCAACTCCGGGCCACAGGGGGCAGCCAGATGGCCACTGCCGGGGGCTGAGGCGATGCACCAGGGCCACACCCAGGCCAGTCAGGCCGACACTGACCAGGCCGCGTAGAAGGCGAAACAAGCCTGGCCAACTCAGCCATCCCACGGCCCCGCTATTGTCTGGGGAAGCCGTAACGGCGGAGCCCACCAGGCTGCTGACCAACCCAACCGTTATCAGGATAATGCTGGTTAGAAGCCAGGGCCAGAGCTTGCCAACCCAGCCAGGTCGCCGCGATGGTGCACCTTGATACAGGAGGGCCAGAACGTAGGTTAGCCGTTCTGTGCCAGCCACAAAACAGAGCCAGGCGGCAAAGGTTATGGCCCACAACCAGGGCAACGGCAAGCTCTGAGTTGGCCCTGGGGGAGTAGACACTGCCAAAATGTGGCCTACGCCAGTGGCTAACTGTAAGACACTCGGAGGCACGGTAACGGAGGACTGCTGGCTAAATTGCAGCAGGGCAAAGCTGGCCCCCAGCATCCCAATCAACCACAGAAACGCCACCTCTGCGGTAATGGAACGCCAGCGGTAGCGCTGACTTTGATGCCAGATAGCCCGCCATAGGGCCAGGTTCCAATAAATGGCCAAATGGCTTAATACAACGCCAAACGCGCTGTTGAGATACTGACGCTTAACCATGGGTGTTAGCCTTTCACCAACCTTCGGCCTATGCTAGTACAGGTTGCCGAACCTGTACGGCTAAGCTTTATGTCAGCACTATAACGGTTATGGCTGGGAGGGTGGCCTGGCGGGTAACTTCTGGCAGGCCTCAGTCAGTCGCCGGGCCGCCTCGGTAATGGCTGGCCAATGGGCCGTGGCGATCGCCGCCTGGGAAAACAGCCCCGTAGACAGCCCCACCGCCGTTGCCCCGGCTACTATCATACCGGCGGCATTCTCGACTGTGACACCGCCAGTGGGAATCAGGGGAATGTGACCCAGCGGCCCCTGTAAACTGCTGACGTAGCTAGCCCCACCCACCGCGCTAATGGGGAAAACCTTAACCGCCGGAGCTCCTGCCTGCCAGGCCGCCATGATTTCGTTAGGCGTTAAGGCACCGGGCACCAGGGGTAAACGGTGTTCCCTGGCCCAGTGAAGCAGCGTGACGTTGGTGTAAGGCGCAAAGCAAAACTCTGCCCCCGCCGCTGCCGCCTGCTCCAGGTCAGCTACCGACAACACTGTGCCTGCGCCAATGCAACAGTGGGGCAACTGGGCTCGCAGGTGCTGAATCAGCTTCTCAGGATGCGCACTATTCCAGGTGATTTCAATCAACCTTAGCCCGCCTGCTGCTGCGGCTGTAGCCATTTGCAGCCCCAGGTCTGGCTCAGAGGTACGGATAACCGCAATGGCACGATGCTGCCGCAGCAAATCTAGAAAAGAAGCAGGTTCCATGTGCCCATCCTAGCGCTTAGGTGGATCAGCCCTCAGGACAGGACAAAAAGCTTGAAACAGAGGGTCGCGAATGGTCTGCGATGAATGGGGTCATCATGGTTGAGCAAGAATCATTGCATGGCTAGATCCCAGGGTTCTTCTGGTGGGTAGACCAGATCCTTTGGCCAACAGGCAGCAGAACCCTGGGATCTTTGTCGTGGGTAGACCAGATCTTCTGGCCAACAGGCAGCAGAACCCTGGGATCTTTGCCTAAGATCACTCCCGCTTACCCAAAAATCTGCGCGACTGTCAGCCCAAACCCCTGCGCCACGCTGGATTTTAGAGTTTCTGCGCCGCTATAGACCCGGTCTTCATATCGCCCATTCACCCACTGGCACAGCGTCACCTGCTGGGTTTCTGGATCAACAATCCAGTATTCCGCAATGCCACGAGCGGCATACTCGGTGTGTTTGTAGCGGTAGTCTCGTTCCCGATTGGCCTGGCCAGGGCTGACTACCTCCACCACCAGCGCCGGGGGTGGCATATCGCGGGTAAGGGTGGCGCGGGTCATTCCCGTCACGGCGGCCTTCGATGCTTCGGTATGCACCAGCAGATCTGGGATGCGGGCAGTGGCGCGTTGTCCGGTGACTTCAATTTCCGTGTCCTTGTGGGCCAAGAGCGCAATGGGCAGGTGCTTCGCGAATTCAAACAGCAGCTTTCGGGTAATATCGTTGTTTTCTTCCGATTCTGGGGGCATTTCCACCAGCACTCCATTCACCAATTCGTAGCGGGTATCGGTG
>CAYUBC010000311.1:0-5313 GCA_964442885.1 uncultured bacterium
GGGTACCTTTGTAAACGCCATGAACCGCTACAAGCTCAGTCAGCAGACCTTGACTGAACGTTACCTGACCGCCCTTAACCTGCCGACCCGCCGCGAAGTAGACGACATCCACAAAGCTCTCTACGACCTGCGCCGGGAAATGAAGCACCTGAAGAAAGCACTGCCTGAAAAGGCGGCTTAATCCAACCAAACCCCTATGCTACCTTTCACGGCCTGGAACCAGCTCCTCTCGGCGACCCAAAAGATGGTCAGCGGCGTCGGTCATTGGCCGCACCTGCGGGATGCCGACCTGACCATTGGTGCTACAGCCAAACAGGTGGTCTACCAGGAAGACCGGGTGACGCTGTACCGTTTTGAGCCGGTGGTGGAGCAACCCCTCAGTACGCCGCTGCTGATGGTCTATGCTCTGATTAACCGGCCCTTGATGGTTGATTTACAGCCCGATCGCTCCCTGGTAGCCAATCTGCTGCAGCTGGGGATAGACGTATACCTGATTGACTGGGGCTACCCCAACCGGGGCGATCGCTGGCTCACCCTCGACGACTACATTAACGGCTACCTGGATGCCTGCGTGGAGGCTGTGTGCGATCGCCACGGCCTCTCTGCCCTCAATCTGCTGGGCATTTGCCAGGGGGGCACCTTTAGCCTCTGCTACAGTGCCCTGCATCCCCAGCGGGTGAAAAATTTAATCACCATGGTCACGCCGGTGGATTTTTGCATTCCCGGTTCTCTGCTCAACCAGTTGGGCGGCTGCACCCTCGGTGCCGAGGCTATTGATATCGATCTATTAGTGGAGGCTCAGGGTAATATTTCTGGCGACTACCTGAATGCAGAATTTATTATGCTCAAACCCTGGCAATTGGGGGTGCAAAAATATATAGATCTAATCCAAATTCTGGATGACGAGGCCAAGCTAATCAACTTTTTGCGGATGGAAAAGTGGATTTTCGACAGTCCCGCTCTGGCTGGGGAAGCCTACCGCCAATTTCTCAAGGATTTCTACCAGAGCAACAAGTTGATTAAGGGGGAAGTCGTAATTGGCGATCGCACCGTCAACCTGAGTAACATTCAGGTTCCTATCCTCAACCTTTACGCTGAGAAAGATCATCTAGTGCCCCCAGCCTCATCGTTGGCTCTGGAAAAGTACGTCGGCACAGAGGACTACACGGTGCAGTCCTTCCCGGTTGGCCACATTGGCATGTACGTTAGTGGCAAGGTTCAGAAAACCTTGCCACCGGTGATTGCTGATTGGTTGTGCGATCGCAACACCTAGTACATTACGGCAGAAATAAGCCTGCCGTTCAGGACGCTTGAACCACTGATGCCCTCAGGATTTTTCACTTTGAATTTTGCATTTTGAACTCCACGTAGCGGCACTAGCTGGGCATCGTCATATTCTGCATGGTTTTTTGGGTCATTTGAAAGTAGCTATTCCACAGCTGTTTCTGGGTTTCTACTGCCAAACTAACGGCAGACAATTGATTATCCAGCGTGGTGTTGATTAGCTCCTGCTGAAAGCTCATGGTTTTTTCCATGCTCTCAGAAAAATTGGCCGGGGTTGCACCGCTAGGCAGGCTTTGAGTCCAGCTATTCGTTAACTTTTGCTGAGACTCTAAAAGTTGTCGTAGGTAGCCTTCCCACATCCCAGTCAACCGCTGCTGGGTTTCAACAAAGTTTCCCTGAGACTCTGTAAAGGCATCGGGAGTGAACATAATTTTTCTCCTGGTTATAGGAAATCTTAATTCAGAAAAATGGTTAAGAATCTCCTTGGAGATTCTTAGCTAAGGGTAAAGTAATTACCCTAATTTTGCTGTACCTGGCGATACCTCCTTTTGAGGTTAGATTAGGGGCTCATGGGTACGCCAGTTAAATCGATAGCCCTGGGGCAGAATATGGAGCTTGATGCCACACAGGGCCATCGGTTCATCCTTGAGCAAACCCTCCAGGTTGTTGTAGGTCATGTGGCTTTCATCGGCCACCGTAACGGCCCCAGAGCCCACAACCTGGAACTCGTCGCCCTTGATGATGATGCCTGTGTCTTCGTCGATACCCAGGCCCAGGCTGGCCGGTTCCAGCACTAGGGCGGCCAGCAGACGACCCAACCGCCCCCGCTGGGCAAAGTGCTGATCAATAATCACACCCGGTAAAAAGCCCATGCCAGGGCCGAGGTCTACGGCGTTAACGCGGGGGTTTGAGACCGAATCGCCGCCCAGAATCATCTGATCGGGCATCATGGCGGCCCCGGCGCTGGTGCCACCCACTACCGCCCCCTGGCCATGGCGAGTGTGGATAATCTGATCCAGCGTGGTGTTTTTGATGAAATCTACAATTCGAGCCTGGTCGCCGCCGGTGAAGAAATAGCCGGTGGCTTCCTGGGCGTAGCGGAGGTTGGTTTCGTCCTCGGAGTCATCTCGGTGGTCGGTATGAACTAGGTTTACGACCTTGGCTCCCAGGCGCTTAAACGCCCGTTCGTAGGTTTCGCCCACCTCTTTAGGGAATTCCGTAGCGGCAGTCATGACGGCGATATTGGCATTGACGCCCCCCGCCGTCCGCACAAACTCTCGCAATACCACGCAATCGCCTTCTCGATCCTCCGCACCGCCAATAATCACTAGCGGGCCTGGTTGTTGCTGGGTATCCATGGTGATCTCAACTTGGTAGGTTTGCTGTAGTCATGGAATGTCGATGCATAGCCTGGTGGGCAGTGCTCACCAAACGAGAAGACACTGTCAATCTGTGGCCCGACCAAAAGGCCGCGATGCAAATAGGTTGAGCCCTAACTGTTCTGAAAGAAACTGCGTCACCAATTGCCCCTTGACGCTGTTGCCCGCTTCATCCAGGGGTGGGGCAAAGGTAGCCAGGCCGCCCTTGTGGGGGGCAACGGTGATCAGGCCGCCGCTGACGCCGCTTTTGCCGGGTAGGCCGGTTTCGTAGAGCCAATCGCCTGAGTTTTCGTAAAGCCCAGCGGTGACCATGACGGCGAGGACGTGCTGGCAGTGAATGGGGTCGATGATGGTGTCCTGGGTGACGGGGTTGACGCCGCCGTTGGCCAAAGTCGCGGCCATTACCGCCAGATCCCGCGCGGTGACGTTGAGGGAGCACTGCTTGGTATACACGTCGGTGGCATCAACCGGGTCAAAGAAGATGCGATCGTAGGACTGGAGCAGTTTGGCCAGCCCGGTATTGCGCTGGTTGGTAGCCGCTTCGGATTGATAGACCTCTTGGTTGAGGGTGAGGGGGCGGCCCGCAAATCTGGAGAGTTGTGCTTGAATAAACTGCCATTTAGCCTCAGCAGTGTCGCCGGGAACCAGGCTGGTAGCGGCGATCGCCCCGGCATTCACCATCGGGTTATGGGTGCCCTCGTCCATGCGTTCCAGGGCGATGACCGAGTTAAAGGGTAGGCCGGTATTGTTGGCCCCCAGCTTTTCCCGTGCCGCGTCTTCGCCGATTACCTGACAAACCAGCGCAAACACAAAGGGCTTCGACACACTTTGAATGGAGAATTCATAGTCGATGTCCCCCACCCCGTGAACCGTACCGTTGACCCCCGCCACGCAGATGCCAAACAAATCGCGGGGCACGGCGGCCAGGGCCGGAATATAGTCAGCCACAGTACCGTCATCGTTGGTTTTGAAGCGTTCGTAGGCGACGCTAACCAGGTCGCTAACCAACTCCGGCGCAGGCAGGTGCCCGTCGTTGATGGCAGCCTTGAGGTAGGGCTGGTCTGCCAGAATAGAAGAGTTCATAAGGGTTTCAGGTTAGCTACATAGCTCAGTGGCCCATTCCTGGGAGCCCCGGTTAGGACGACACCGTACCTGGCGACCGACCCAGACCAACTCCCACTGATTTTCCTTAGGGGCAAATTCCAGCCAGTAACGCATGCCCTCTACCGAGTCATCTGGCAGCCCGGTTTGGGTGAGGGTGAGGATAGATTGCGTTGGGGTCTCCTCGACCACAGCTACCTCCTGGGCAAAATTGCCTTCCCCTGGGTCCTCTATACCAAAGACATTCAGGGCAATTTGGTCGGGGGCAGCGCCAACCCGTTGATCCGCAGGTGGTAAGGGCACCTCACTGAAGGCCGCACGTCCTTCTACGGATTCACTCGCCGAGCCGGATTCGGGGGCTGGGGTCGAAGACTGTGGGGTACAAGCGGCTGTCGTGCCAAAGAGTATGATCGCGCCGACTAAGCTCAACAGTTTAATATTCATTGTTGTTTCAACGCCTTAATACAGATAGCCCGCCTAGAGTGGGCATGGCCCACTGTTAAACGAGCTACGCCTAACAGAATTAGCTAATAGCGCAAGGTGAGCGCAATGCGCTGGTAATTGGCCAGGGCGTCGTCGTCCATAATCATCACCTCGCCGCCTTTGGCCAGCACCGCTTCAATGATTTCATCCACGGCATCGTCCATAATCTCTACGCCGCCGGGGTTGTCTACCACCTGCAAGCCACCGGTGTCGGTAACAACCGCCGGAACGTGGTACCCCTTCTCCACCAAAAGGAGCTGGCCTCGACCCTCCTGGGCCAGCCGCCAAACTTCCTCAATGCCAGAGACCACCTTGCCTTCGTTCATGGCGGTATCCAGCGCTTGCAGCGCATCGGCCCGCTGTTTCTGGCGTACCTCCTGCACAATCGGCCAGATATCGGGCATTAGCTCTGCCGGGGTGGCTTTGTCAAAGTTGCCGGTAAGGGTGCCCGCTACCTGGGTGGAATACTGCGAAACCTCCTGGAAGAAGGAAATTTGCCGAGTCACGCCGCCCAGAATAATGGGCAGGGTGGTGTCGTCGTACTGGCTAAAGGCGGCATCCACCTGCTGAAAGAAGCGGCGATGGCGGTCGTCTACGTAGGCGGAGTCGGCATGGTAAGGCACGGGGCCTGTGGCGGCTGGGCCAGTCATTGGCATCGGGAAGTTTTGGTCGGAGATTTCTTCCAGGGTTTCTCCCGTACCGGCCAGCAGGCGGGTGGAGGCCACGCTGAGCAAAAACACCCAGTAGCGCTGGGTGCGGTGCAGCCCGTAGACCAAGTCGCGGGTGGCGAAGGTTTGGTCGATGATGATGCGCTGGGGCACCGTGAAGGGCAGGTAGAACTTCTTCGCAAAGTCGTGGCTGACAAACAGCCCCAGCCCGTCCAGGGCGTAGGTATAGTCGATGTCGTTGACCAGACCATCGAGGTTGGCCAGCAGCGGCTCTAGCTCACGGGTCGAAAATTCCTGGGATAGCCGCTCAGTGGCTTCGCTGACCAGGTTTTTGACCAGAATTGGGTCTTGCTTGTTGTCAGGCGAGGTGCGGTGGGTGGGCAGCAAAATCGACAGGG
>CAYUBC010000312.1:0-5309 GCA_964442885.1 uncultured bacterium
TAGTTAGACTCGTCTCGCCACTCTACCTGCTTGTTGGTGTGGATGGGGCAGTAGCGCTCGGGCAGTAGATCTCGCTCTTCTTTGAACTCTTCGCAGGAGACACAGTACCAGCCCTGCTGCTGGCCCTTGTAGATGTCGCCCTGTTCCCACATGCGCTGAAAAAACGCATTCACGATGGTGCTGTGGCGGGGATCGGTGGTGCGAATGAAGCGGTCGTAGGCAATGTTGAGCTTCTGCCAGAGCGAGTCAAACCCGGCCACCACCCGGTCGCAGTGGGCCTGGGGAGAAATTCCCCGCTCCTGGGCGGTGCGCAAAATTTTCTGGCCATGTTCGTCGGTGCCGGTAATCATCAACACCGGATGGCCCATTAGCCGGTAAAACCGAGCTACAACATCAGCCGCAATCGTCGTGTAAGCACTGCCGATGTGGGGTAAGTCGTTGACATAGTACAGGGGGGTGGTAATCGCAAACTTAAATTTATCGGCAGAGATAGAAGTCATAAAACGTGGGTAAACAATTAGCTACCGGCGAGTTTTGGCCAGCCTTTGGTCAGCAGGCGGCGATCTCAGAATCGCATACTCTAAGCCGCCTTTACCCGTAACCAAAGGGCCATAATACTAGCAACCAGAGCCTTTAGAGCAGCGATCTCCCCAGAGGTTAATCCCAACCTTGGACTAGCCTAGCGTGGGATAGCCATAACCCAGCAGACAGCCCGGAAGATTTAACCATTACCGAGGTTTTCCTAGAGCAAATTGTGGAGTAGTGCCCCCTCACCGCTAGAATGAGGGTGTTGAAATGCTTAATCTTTTGTTACAACAAGAGAGATGTTGGATTGGTGCTAACCTCTATGCTCGGCGGCTTTACTGGATTCCAGTCAAATGCAGCTAATGACTTCGGTGAACGGATGATCAATTCCGTGGTTACGCAATCGCTCCGGCATCTGTTCAGCCAGAGTGATCACATTGACGTAGCTGTACGCTGTTCACCCCCTAGCAAGCTGCTTCAGGGCACCGTCGATAGCTTTCGAATGGAAGGACGGGGTCTGGTCATTCGTAAGGAGTTTGAAGCGGCGGAAATGATGTTTGAAACCGACGCCGTATCTATCGATATAGGCTCGGCCATTGGCGGCAAAATTCGTCTGCGTCAGCCCACCCAGGCCGTTGCCCAGGTGGTGTTGAGCGAAGACGCTATCAACCGGGCCTTTTCTGCCCAACTGGTGCGGCAACACCTGGAGGGGGTCACCGACGAAGCCCTTACTAACCTCTCTGGCGGAGAACCGGTCACCTTTCGTGATATCCGCATGACCCTCCAGGCTGATCAGCAGGTGATTATTGCTGCTAAAACTGACCTGCCCAACCGCCAGGATGTGCCCCTGCAAATTACCGCCAAAATCACCGTCGAAAAGCGCCGCCGCATTGTGTTTGAGAATGCGGAGTTCCTGGCCGACGGTATTCCTGACTCGGTGCGATCCCTCTCGGCTACCCTGAGCCAGGGCTTTGCCACGGTGCTTAACCGCATGGTAGACCTGGAGCGCTTTAACCTGGATGGCGTACTGCTGCGGGTAAACCGTCTGGAGACTAAGGGCAATCAGCTGGTGTTTAGCGGCTACGCGCAGATTGAGCACTTTCCGGGGACGGTGTGAGGGAAAGGCAGAGGGCAGAGGGCAGAAGGTCGAGGGGAGAAATGCCTGCGGGTGGGATAGTCCTCTAGGGTTGACTGGGCTAAGATAACCGGGCAGCTTTGTTTTTTATCTCGCTGCGATTTTTTAAGCGTGGGTAGGGTGCATCCGCAACTGCGATGCACCGAGGTAGAGCCTCGCGTAGCCCCGCACTGAGCCAACCATGGATCCTACCGGCGTTATCCCAACTGCGCTCCATGGCTGGCAGGAGCGACGCCTGTCCTCGGCTTACACTCACCTTTAAGACTCTTTATAGTTTTGAATTCATACCGCAGCTATGGCTACTGTGCCCCTAATTACAACCCTAGAGGATTTTTCCCCATCCACCGTTTCCCCGTGGGAGCCCCTGCCCAGTCAGCGGCCTTTGCTGCTGGTGGGGCACGGCAGCCGGGATAATGAGGGGCGCGATCGCCTGTTGGAGTTTGCCGCCGCCTACCAAACCCTGGATGCCACCCGCCCGGTGATCCCCTGCTTTTTAGAGCTAACGGCACCCAGCATTCAGGACGGGGTTGACCAGTGCGTGGCCAAGGGCTACACGGATATTTCGGTGTTGCCGGTACTGCTGTTTGCGGCCCGCCACAACAAGTTTGATGTGACCAACGAACTGGATCGAGCCCGCCAGCGCCATCCCCAGGTGCGCTTTCACTATGGGCGGCACTTTGGCATTACTCCAGCCATTATTCAGCTCTGGCAAGAGCGGCTGGCGGTTTTGGATGGCCCCCAATTTAACCCCCAGGGCATTGACCGGGAAGACACCGTGCTGCTGTTTGTGGGCCGGGGGGCCAGCGATCCCGATGCCAATGGTGATGTGTACAAGCTGGCCCGCATTTTGTGGGAAGGCAGCCGCTACAAAACCGTGGAAATTTGCTTTATTGGCATTACCTATCCCCGGCTGGAGGAGGGGTTTCGTCGCGCCCGACTTTACGATCCCAGGCGCATTATTGTGCTGCCCTATTTTCTGTTTACGGGGGTTTTAGTTAAAAAAATTATCGATATCACCCAACAGCAGCAGGCGGCTTACCCCAGCTCGGTGGTGACCTACTTACCAGAGATGGGGAGTCATCCTCACCTGATGCAGATTTTGCGCGATCGCGAACTCGAAACCCATCTCGGCCAGGTGCAGATGAATTGCGAAATGTGCAAGTTTCGGCTGGCGGCAACCTCGGGCGGGGGCCACGGTCACGGCCACCACCACGATCACAGTCACCATCACGACCACGATCATGAGCACGGGTCTGGCCACAGCCACGACCACCATCACGGCGAGCCCGTTGACCTCTTCCCCGCTCCAGACGACTATCACCAGCGGGCCTGGCAAGTGCCCTAGCCAAAATGCCTCTGAACGAAGCTAGAGGGTGTAATCCACCGATTGAGGCGCGACTTGCGACCTCAATCCATTAGAATAGCTTCGTTTAGATTTACTATTCATACCGATTTCAGTGAGGTCGCGTGGCTAACTTAGCGCCTACCCAAGTTGAGCAACTCCAGAGCATTGGGGCCTACCTTCGCCAGGTGCGACAGGAGCAGGGTGTATCTTTAGAGGTTTTGGCTAACCAAATTTTTATTCGTCCGGCTCTGCTCCAGGCTCTCGAAACGGGTCGCAGTGAGCAGTTGCCAGAACCGGTATTTATTCAGGGGTTTATTCGCCGCTATGGAGAAGCCCTGGGGCTAGATGGCAAGGCCATTTCCCAGGAATTTGTGGTGAACCCGGTGGAGGTGCGGCCTACCCCAGACTTAGTTACGCCAGCGACCAGCAACGGAGCCCGGTCGCCCGAACCCCACCTTTCGCCTGAGCCGGTGCAGGAGGTGCGGGTAATGGAGAAGCCACGCTACACGCCAGGTACAGAGGCATCGGGGCGTATGTCCTGGCCGCTTTGGTTAGCGGTAGGGGCCGCCATTCTGGCCCTGGGTGGCGGGCTGTGGGCGTTCTTGGGGCGCAACCCCGAACCGTCTACCGCTGAAGCACCGCCAGAGCCAACCCCGGCGGTAGTAGCTGAGCCCGAACCAACCGCTGACTCTGAGCCGGCTTCCGAACCCTTAGAACCGCTGGATTTGGAAAACGAGTCCACCCTGGAGGCTCCCATTGTTGTCACTGCCAGTTTGAATGAGCGGGCCTGGCTGAGCGTGACAGCGGATGGCGAAAATGTCTACGAAGGCATCCCCGAAAGCGGCTATGAAGAAACCTGGACGGCGCAGGAGTCCCTGGTGTTTAGAACGGGTAATGCCGGGGGCGTTACCCTGGCAGTGAATGGAGATGACCCGGTGGTGCTGGGCGAGTCGGGGGTGGTTAAGACCCTGACGCTGACCCCCGATTCTGATGCAGAGGCTGTTCAGGAGGCTCAGTAATCTCCGGTCTTGCCCCTTACAATAGAAAGCACCGTACCCTCGCGACCCGCTGGATCTATGACGCCGCCTACCGAGCTTGATACTGTTGCTACCCAGACGGCTAGCCTCAATGGTGCCTTGCCCCAGGTTAAGGTTGACCTGGACGAAGTGCCCAACGACGTTGAAATGTCCCTGTTCGACCATCTGGAAGAACTGCGGATGCGAATTTTCTATTCGCTGATTGCGGTGTTTGTGGCTATTGTGGCCTGCTTCTGGCAGGTCAATCGCATTGTTAGCCTGTTGGAAGTCCCTGCCCAGGGCGCTAAGTTCCTACAGCTTTCACCGGGGGAATATTTCTTTGTCTCGCTCAAGGTGGCGGGCTACAGTGGCCTGCTGGTAGCCAGCCCGTTTATTCTCTACCAGGTTGTGATGTTCGTGCTACCGGGGCTAACCCGCCGGGAGCGCCGGTTGATTGGCCCCCTGGTGTTGGGCTCTAGCGTACTGTTTTTTGCCGGATTATTTTTTGCCTACGTTGCTTTGATTCCGGCGGCGCTAAATTTTTTCATCAGCTACGGGGCCGATGTCGTTGAGCAACTCTGGTCGATTGATCGCTACTTTGAGTTTGTGCTGCTGCTGTTGTTTAGCACCGGGCTGGCCTTTCAAATTCCCGTACTGCAAATGCTGCTGGGGCTGCTGGGGGTAGTCAACTCTAAGCAAATGCTGGCTAGCTGGCGCTACGTGCTGCTTGGCGCAGCGGTGCTGGGGGCCGTGCTAACCCCCTCTACAGACCCCGTGACTCAAAGCTTGCTGGGCGGTGCGGTGCTGTTTTTGTACTTTGGCGGCATCATCCTGGTTAAGGCGATTGGGCGCTAGTACCGCTACGCGGAGTTCAAAATGCAAAATTCAAAGTGAAAAATCCTTAGGGCATCAGGGTTTCGAGCTTCCTGAGTGGCAGGCTTATTTCTGCTGTAGTTTACTAGTATCGAAAGGCATGGCACTGGTGGTCAGAGTTATTAAGGTAGGGCATCGGCGCGACATCTATGAAGAACCGTAGCTGTTCTACATTGATCCTGAGCATTAGTAGTATGGTGTTATCAAGCTAGGGGTGTCCGAGAGATCGGGCTGAGATTATACCCTCAGAACCTGACCTGGTTAATGCCAGCGGAGGGAAGCGTTGATTGAGGTGAAAAGCCGAAGCGACGAGCGAATAGTAGTTCTGGAGCCATTTCCAGGACATGGGCTGACGTAACCGCACCCGGTTGCTGTTCGTTAGCAGCGCTCTACAGAATCTCGACTTTATCCGTCC
>CAYUBC010000313.1:0-1043 GCA_964442885.1 uncultured bacterium
GGGAAACTGGCGGGTAAAGGTGCAGGCCGTCAGACTAGCGCCAAACAAAATCAACAGGGCCAAAAACCACCAGGTGCGATAGACATGGTCTAGCCCGGTAATGAGAATCACCTTCCAGCTCAAAAAGCCAAACAGAGCCGGATCCTCTGGATAGCTGGCCTGGTAGAACTCCAGGCTTTGGCCCTGCTCAATCACCGTGCCGGTAATGCTAAACACCGCAATGGTGAGCAGTAGAATAATCGCCAATCTCAAATCCGCTAGCAAGGGCAGCAGGTCTTGGCGAAAGTAGTGGCTGATGCCCTGGCGGAGAGAGGATTGGGGAGCGTCGGAGGAAGTCATGGGGCGGGGGCAGGCAGAGGGCAGAGGGCGGAAGGGAAAGGCAGAAAGCAAGGGGCAGAAGGGCTGATGTAGTTAGCCCTGGAAGAGGCAAGGTAAGAGCCTGAAGCGGGCTCATCCCTAGGCCAGCGTAGTGGGTAAGAGGCGGTTGAGGAGCGAAAAAACACCAAAGACAAGGAGCACAACTCCGCTGGCGGGCGTAATCCAGCTGGACCACTGGCGTAGTTCCAGCAGGCGCTTGAGGGAGGCCGTAAACGTACCCGCCAGTACCAGAGGAACCACATAGCCCACAGCATAGGCTAGCAGGAGAGCGCTGCCCAAAACGGGATTCTGGCTGGCAGAAATCCAGGCTAGCAGGGTAGCCAGTACCGGAGTGCTGCAGGGGGAAGCGACAATGCCAAAGGTGAGCCCCAGGGCGTAGGCTTTAAGCCAGGCGGGTAGATGCCAGTGGTTAACCTCCGGGCCATTGATTGCTGGCAGCGACAGCGGCAGTAGGCCCAGCAGGTTCAACCCCATTAAAATAGCTACCAGGCTCACCAAAATCGGCAGACCGATGGCGACTTGGCCATACACATAGCCAAACAGCCCGGCCACCAGACCCAGGATGGCCAGGGTTGTAGCCAGTCCCAGAGCAAACCCTAGCGATCGCAGCACTGCTGACGAGCGGGTATCGCTATCGTAGCCGCCCATGTAGCCCACCATAATGG
>CAYUBC010000313.1:1053-5235 GCA_964442885.1 uncultured bacterium
TAATCGGCAGCATCGACAGCAGACAGGGCGACAGGCTGGTGAGCAACCCCGCCAGGGCCACTAGCGTCAGGCTGAGGGGTGAAATGTGAGTGAGCTGGTCGCTGACTAACTGCGTCGCCCACTGGGAGACATCGTAGAGATAAAGCTGAAGGCTTGGGGCCATGTCCAACCAGCGCAGCAAACAACAATCATTATTGTAACGATTGCTCAATCTTCTCACGTAACCGTAGCGTGCCATCGCCTTGGATCAACGCTGCTTTTGAGCGGCAGCTAAGTTCGCAAGGCCGCAGAACGCTTTCATTAATGTGCTGCTCAGGGCTCGATGCCCCGCTTTTGACTAATACATTACGGCAGAGATAAGCCTGCCGCTCAGGACGCCTGAAACACTCATGCGCTAAGAATTTTTCACTTTGAATTTTGCCTTTTGAACGCCGCGTAGCGGTATTAGACTCCGCGTAGCGGTACTAGCTCAAATTACTCAAGTCATCCAGGTCGTTGAAAATATCTCCGCTGGCTTCAGTCTCCGAGTCAGGATTGCCGAGGAGAGCGTCTAGACTAGCGTCTAAGTTATCCAGGTTATCTAAGTTATCCAGGTTATCTAAGTTATCCAGGTTATCTAAGTTATCCAGGTTAAAGTCAGCCTCTGGCTCAATTCCAGGCAGTGGGGGTTGAGCCAGTTGGAGTTGGGCTTCCAGGCCCTGCTCTAGTTCGCGAGTGCGCTGGTTGAGCTCGGCCTGGTACTGCTCGAGTTTTTCCGCTAATTGCTGATCGTATTCCACCCGCAGGGCGCGCTCGATGTCTTCCCGAAGGCGCGCCTCCAGGTCAGGGTCGGCTAGCTCGGCGGCACTGTCGGGCACTGGAGCACTGGCCTGAGACATTTGGAGACGGGCCGCAAACTCCTGCTCTAGCTGGGCAATGCGCTGGGTCATTTCATCCTGGTATTGCTCAATGCGTTCCGCCAGACGCTGGTCGTACTCGGCCCGTAGCTCGGCCTCCAGGGTGGCTACCTGCTCGGCATGGAGAACGTCGCTGGTTTCCACCAGGCCCGGTACCGCCACAGCTTCTGACTCTGGACTCACACCCAGCGCCGCCGCTGCCAGGTCGCGATCGCGCTGAGCTTCGGCGAGGCGGGCCTCGGCCTCATCCTGATAGCGCTCAATGGCCTGGGCCAGGCGCTGGTCGTACTCGCGCTGATAAGCGGCCTGGGCTTCGACCAGTTTCTCTTGCAGGTGCTGCTCGTAGGCCTGCTGAATTTTGTAAGCCGCCTCTTTAAGCCGGGCTTCGTATTGTTTGCGGATGCGTTGCTCGACCTCGCTGGGGGGAAGGGCCACTGGGTCAGCGGTTGAGGCATTGCCGTAGGGCGGCGCAAAGCCCTCGATGGCTGGTTCGGGGGCAATTAACCCCTGGCGAGCCTGGTATTCAGCCTCTAGCTGCTGCAACTGCTCTTCGTACTGAAGCTGGTAGCGCTCAATTTTCTCGGCCAGCTGATTTTCATAGTCCTGTTGCAGTTGAGCCGTGGCCGTGCGGAGTCGCTCTTCGTGCTCGTGTTGCAGGGCATCGTTGCGGGCCTGGCTCTCCTTGAGACTGGTGGTTAGTTCATTAATCTGGCCCTGCCGGAGATAGAACCCAATAATCACGCCAATTAAAAAGATAATTAGCGACGCAATAATCATGCCTTGCAGGGATTGCGGCATAGGTCATCTCCAAAATCAACCGAGTATGGGCCAAACCATTGGCCTGAGTGGGGAAAACGGCTGTTTAGCCAGCCCCGCCTAGCATTGCCCAATGTTGAGGACAATGATATACGCTGGGCCAAATTTGAGATCTGCGAGTTTAGCGAAAAGCATGGTGGTGCGCCTAACGCCTGCATTCAACGCCTGCATTCCTTATGCCTGGTCATGTTGCGGCGTCTGTCCATACCTGAGCGCCGCCGGGGAGCGGTTGATCCCTATGGTCATCCTCTACAATAAAGGCATCACGAGCTTGAGGATATTGTCTGCTGACTGATTTAACCGTGGCGCTTCAGCTTACGGCTGAGCCTGAGAATTATCGAGGGCAGGGGGGGATCTGGTTTAAGCGCTACCTGCTGTTTCCTCGCCTTGCCAACCGCCTACCGGTGAACGTCCTGCCTTTAGGGTTGACTCATCGCCACGAGTTAAATCCTGGGCAAGCTGTCCACCCTGGGCCGATGTATCGCTTGGCTAAGTCTTTGAGTCATCTGCGCCGGGTAAGCTTTACTACCTTACCGGGCGCTCAGTGTCCAGTCGGTATGGACGCGCGACCTCGCGCCCCCAGCTAGCTGCATGGCTTGCTCCAACCCTGCCGTTTATCCGTCAGTAGTTCTGTTCCCTATCCCTATGCATTGCCCATGACTAATTCCCCCAACCGAGACACAACCACCACGACGGCCCCTCCCCAGCGGGCTCCTGGCTTCCCAGCCCTGGCTGACGATGCGGCGCTGCAACTGGCCCACGCCATGGCCGCCGCCGCCGCCGAGCGCAAGGGAGCCAACATTATGATTCTGCAAGTGGGAGATGTGTCTTACCTGGCGGACTACTTTGTGGTGGTGACCGGGTTTTCTACGGTGCAAGTCCGCGCCATTACTCGCTCCATTGAAGCGGCTCTGGAAGCAGACTGGAATCGTCGTCCTCTGCGGGTGGAAGGCCAGACCGAAGGCAACTGGGTGCTGATGGACTACGGTGAAGTCATTGTCCACATTTTTATGCCTGAGGCCAGAGAGTTCTACGACCTGGAAGCGTTTTGGGGTCATGCCAATCAGATGCTCTACCAGCCAGAAGAGCGGGGCTGACCAAAACAGAACTCTGACTCGTAACCGTGACCTAAGGATTCCTAATCGCAGGCAATTCGTTTAGGCTAGAGCTAGGTTGTGTAGTGGGGGTGTAATGCCTCAGCGATGTCCCGTTCCGGCTGATCAACAGCCAATTAACGAATATCAGGATGTGCGAGATTCCTGGTTCTACAGTTGGGGAGGCCGCGAGTTAAGGGGCTACCTCAAGCCGATCGGGTGGCTCTGGGTGATCAGTTGGGTGATTACTGGACCCATGGCGGCGGCTAGTTTTGCCCCTGCCAAGCAGCCGCTGTACTTTGCCCTCAGCGCGGCCATGGGGGCACTGGTATTGCCATTGCTGGTGTTAGTGCAGCTCTACGTGGGCTGGGCTCATGTCGGCGGGCGGTTGCAGCAGACAACGGTGCCCTACGAAGAATCTGGCTGGTACGACGGTCAGCTTTGGGTCAAACCGGAGGAGATTTCTAACCGCGATCGCCTGATTGTGGACTACCAGGTCAAGCCTGTTTTACAGCGAATTCGCAAAACCATCGGTGTAATTGCGGCTTTACTGAGTCTGGGCCTAATTACCTGGCAATTGATTTAAGATGACGGGGCTAACCTCGTTTTCGAGCTAACGCGCATTGAACCCTTGAGCCAAAACCACCACTATGACCAGCAGCCGGGTAAACCGCCATCAGACGAAAGAACTACAGGTGCAGCTACTACGAGAGGGGATTGTGGAATCGAGCCACACGGCCCATGTGGTGGTGTGCGATGCCAGAGGGCGGAATCTCTCGGTGGCCGGCAACCCTGAACTGGCCACCTTCATTCGCTCGGCGCTAAAGCCATTTCAAGCCCTGGCGGTAACAGCGGCGGGGGCGCTAGAGCGCTATAGCCTCAGCGATCGCGACCTGGCGATTATGTGCGGCTCCCACCAGGGCACCATGGAGCAGGTGCGCCAGGTATTTCGCATTCTCTGGCAGGCTGACCTGGATCCTACGGCCCTGCGCTGCCCCACGCCGGAGGGCAAAAAAAGCCCCCTGGAACACAACTGCGCTGGTAAGCACGCCGGGATGTTGGCGGTGTGTCAGCAGCAAAACTGGCCGCTGGAGAGTTATTTAGACCGCAATCATCCCGTGCAGCGGTTGATTCTGTCCCGCATATCTGAACTGCTGGGCATGCCCTCCGATGAGTTCATCATGGCCCACGATGACTGCGGTGCCCCCACCTACTTTATGCAACTACGGCAGATGGCGAGCCTGTTTGCCATGCTGTCCTCTGGGGAAAATCTGGATATGGAGCGCATCATTCGTGCCATGACCAGCCACCCCGACATGGTAGCTGGCCCCGGTGCCTTTGATACCCACCTGATGCAGCTAACCGATGGTGACCTG
>CAYUBC010000314.1:0-5233 GCA_964442885.1 uncultured bacterium
GGACGGCAGAATAAAGCCATCCGCCGCCCGCAGCAGGTCAATGCGGCGCTGCTCGTCGGAGAGATAGCCCAGCCAGAGGATATCGTCCTCATCGCCGTAGAACAGTTTGAGGGAGGCTTCCAGGGGGCCGCTACCGATGATGGCGAGCTTGCAATGCGGCCCCATATCCGCCTGTCGCCAGCCGCGCAGCAGGGCTTCTACATTTTTTTCGGGGGAGAGCCGCCCCTGGTAAACAAACAATTGCTGGGCATATAGCTCAGCCCTGGCAGAGGACGGCCCTGGGGAATAGCGGCGCGTATCGACGCCGTTGGGGATAACAACCAGGGTTTTGTCGGACACGCCCAGCTTCAACAGCAGATCGCGCTGCAGGTCAGAAAACACAATCACCCGGTCGTAGTTGGCCAGGCAGGGGGCATAGAGCTGGTAGGTGAGGTGCTGGGTGCCAGAGGTCAAACTCCGCACCCGACGGTCGAAGGCAGGGTGAAAGGTGGCCACCAGGGGCAGGTTTAGCTCGGCGCAAATTTCTGGTAGCCGAAAGTCCAGCGGCGACAGGGTGAGGGAGGCATGCACCAAATCGGGCTGCAGGCGTCGCAGGGCCTGGGCCAGCAGCTTGCCCGACTTCAGGGATGGAATAGTCAGAATTTGGGATTTGAAGAGAAAGGGTAGTGAAACCTCTGAGCGATCAGGATGGGTTTCGGTTAGCGCGGCATTGTGAGGTTGGGCAAAGTGAAGAAACGTCACCCGGTAGCCCCGATCCAGTAGGGCGTTGGTAATTTCCCGGCCATAGGTAACATTGCCGCAAAATGGAGATTTCTTACCCAGCCACGCAATGTGCATTCAATCTAACTAGCCATGTCTAGACAACCTGAAATCCCTGCTGAGTAGCGTCAACCACTAACCAGCACAGACAGCTTGCCGCTCATCAAGGGTAAGCCCTAACGTAAGAACCAACCAGATAGAGCACCTATCGTAAAGCTGTATCGGCAATATACCAGGTTACAACTCCCCCAACGCCTACCAGCACCCCTAAGCCAACAAAAACGTTGGATAATCCCAGGGCTGTCTCCACCACACTGGCCAGGGCCAGGGGCAGGGTTAGGGCAATGTTGACCAAATTATTTTGCAGGCCAAACACCTTACCGCGCATATCCTCTGGAGTAGTTTCCTGAATCAGGGTTTGCATGGGAATGCCCACGCAGGCCCCACACAGGCCCAGCAGCGCCAGCAAGGCCAGCGATAGCCAGAGTTGTTGGGTTGTCCAGGCCAGCCCAATCAGGCAGCTAGCCATGCCCACAGTGCCCCAGAGGCTCAAGTAGCGTTTTAGAAAGCGCTGCCCAAAGTAGCCCACCAGCACGGCCCCGGTGGCCAGGCCCACGCCCCCCGCCGCCAGCAAAAAGCCAAACTGTGATGCCTTTAGGGCTGGAATCAGCTCTGCCAGGCGCACCGCCAGCACCGCCAAGGCCGCAAACACACAGGAGAGCAGCACCAGTTGCAAAATCGCCACCCTCACCTGGGTCTGCTGCCGCAGGTAGTGAACGCCATCGCGAATATCATCCCAAAACTGGAACCAGTCACGCATGCAGGAGAGGGTTTCCTGGCCGGGGGTCATGGCCATCAGGCACAGACCGGCCAGCAGATAGCTGCACCCCACCAAAATAGCTGGCCCATTGCTGGTGATGCCCAAGAGCGCCATAGCCCGGTCGGCCAGGGCCAGCAGTGGTTCCCCTACCGCAAAGCCGACAATGACTGAGGCCGTCATGGTGGTGGTGTAAAGGGAGTTGGCCGATAGCAGCCCTTCCTCCTGGACGATGACGGGAATAATGGCCTGCTCCGCTGGAGCAAAGAACTGGGTCAGGGTTGAGATTAAAAACGTAATCACCAACAGCAGCCAGAAGGCGATGGGCCAGCCCGCCACCGTGCCCCAGGTTGAGGTTAGCCAAATGCCCAGGGGCAACAGCATCACCAGCGCCCCTCGCAGCAGGTTAGAGAGCACCAGAACCGGCTTTTTGCGCCAGCGATCCACAAAGGCACCGGCGATCGCCCCAAACAGCACAGCCGGTATCGTAAAAGCAATCATCACCGCTGACACCCAGCCGCTGATGGTTTGGCCAGGGGTTTCAAACCGGGCGGAGATGATGGCAATCATCAGCACCAGATAAATCTTATCGGCCAGTTGCGAGAAGAGCTGCCCCAGCCATAGAGTCAAAAAGTTTCGATTGCGAAAAACCGCCGCAAAGCCCTGGCCTTGAGCCAGCAGCAGGGCCGGATCCGTCGCCGAATCTGCCCCAGCATCGTTTACGACCTGGGTAGGGCCTGGGGTAGGGGAGGCAGCCTCAATCTCACCCGGAAGCGCTTGGCCAGAGGGTCGATGGTTGGTCTCAACAGCGGCAGTATCAGCATCAAACTCACGCAGCATGGGGCAACCAACGAACCTAATAACTACCGAATAACTACCGACGGGACTACACACCCCTGGATCAATCGAACCGTTTAAACAGTAACAAAGCAAACATCAATTAACGCCGCCGAGCGAATAGGGCGCTCAAAATAATCCTGGGCATATTGTCGCAGAAGCCGCTCAATTCTCGACCAAAATTCCTGATTGGTTAAGGATGATTGGCCTGCACCTACGGGCACAACCGGCACTGTGGCGATTAATTCAGGTTTGCTAAGTAGCTGTAACAAAGCGACATCAATGGCCGTCAACGCCGCCGGAGCCCGCCGAGCCGCAGTCCTCCCCGACAGACGCTGCGCTTCAGCCCACTGCACCAGCCCTCCAGCTTCGCCGCTAAAGCCCACCGTCCAGTTAGGGTCAAGCAGGTCAGGCACAATTGCAGCCCGGCTCAGGCAGCAACGATGCACCTCCGGAGCCACCCCAGCCAGGGCCAGCAGGTGATAGATCCCGTGGGACAGGGCCGCCAGTAGGGCCGAGGTGGGGCTGGTTTCAATCCGCTCTAAATGTTCTACTAGCAGGTGAAATAGCTCCGCCTGGGAGCAGTCGCTTAGGGCCATAAACAGCGCCATTTCCGCCAAATACTGGCTGGCCGTCAGCCGACTCAGGTGCCGACTCAGGCCCGGAAACGTCCGCACTGTTTCAGCCTGCACCACTTTATCTAACTGCTTACCCTTCACCACCAACCAATCGTTAATGACAAACAGGTCGCTGCGGCCCCCCAGCCGCGACTGATGCTTCCGGGAACCCGGCGCAACAGCCCGAATCAATCCGCTGTCGGGGGTGAGGATGGTCAGCAAGCGATCTGTTTCCCCCATCGGCATAGCCTTAAGGTTAATGCCGGTCGCTTTGTAGGTTTGGCTCATGGGGCAGGGCAGATGGGAGGATGGCAACCTTTATTGTATCTACCCACAGAAACTTGCTGGCGTCTCTCGTCCTTGGGTTAAGGAGCAAGCCAGGGGTCACTGGTCTGGAGCAGCCAATTGTGCAGTTCCTGGGTTAGGTGTGCCACTATCTCCGGCTGACGGGAGGCGCATTCTTCAAGCTGGTAAGGGTCTCTTTTGTTGTCGTAGAGCCGCACCTGCTCAGAAGCACAGGTAGACGGGTTCTGAGTAGAAGACTTAAGCCAGCCAGTCCCAATCATGTTTTGTAGTCGTAACCAGGGTTTGCCCGAGGATTTGCGCGCTCTCGTATCGGGTTCTCGGATAACCACCAGGGTATGGGTATGGGTTCGCACGGCTCGCCAGCCGGTACCTGATTGAGGAACCATCACTCGCATACACAATTGCGAAATGGGCCTGTCTTGCTGTTCTCCTCTAAACAGGGGAGCGTAGCTTGTCCCTTCTATAGAGGCGGGAATGTTGCCTCTAAATCCCATCAGGTCAAGCAGGGTGGGGTAAATGTCGGGAGCGGAAAGCAGCAGGTCATCACGACGGATGGGGATATACCCTGGCCAACGAATAATGAACGGCACCCGGACAGCCTCTTCGTAGTAAGTATTCTTAGTTTTCTGCTGGTGGATGCCCAGGCAATCCCCGTGGTCAGAGGTGAACAGCACGATGGTGTTATCAGCCATGCCCGCTTCATCCAGGGCTTGCAGAATGCGCCCAAACTGTTCATCAACGCCGGTAATCATGGCATAGTAGTTGCTGATGTGGGCTCGGTAGTAATCGCCCCATTGGGTTCCGGGGGGTGGAATGTTGGGGCGACTACAGAGCTCGTCTATACTCAAATCTCTATACTGGTCAGCATAGCGGCTAGGCACCAGATGATAGGGCGTGTGGGGCGGGTTCATGGACACCACCAGGGCAAACGGCCTGTCGCTATCTCGGTAACCGCCACCTTCATTACGGATGTACGCTATAGCCTGATCCGCCTCATGTTCTGGCCCCCACTGCTCCACAAAATGGAACTCATTG
This sequence comes from uncultured bacterium, assembly GCA_964442885.1. Lineage (GTDB taxonomy): Bacteria > Cyanobacteriota > Cyanobacteriia > Phormidesmidales > Phormidesmidaceae > Nodosilinea. The sequence goes on from CAYUBC010000314.1 coordinate 4,372, forward strand.
CGCGCTGCATTGCTTGACCAATACATGGGGTTAGTATGGTCATCATAGGTTCCATAGGAATACCAAAAGTCAAAGCCATGACGGCGATGGGGAGGGCACCATTCATTCCATTTCACCGCCCCTTTGTTGTTGGCACAGTTGATGTACGGTTCCTGTGGCGCATCCAGATGCCACTTGCCGATATAGCCAAGGCTGTACCCCTGGTCTTTGAGTACGTCAGACCAGCAACGATCAGATTCCTGTAGCTCTACCCCGTAAGCAGTAGAACTGCTCTTGCAGTTATCAATCACACGGTTAGAGAACAGATATTTGCCGCTCATCAACATGGCCCGATAGGGGCTACAAGTTGGATAGGTAGCACAGGCTTGCTCAAGCACCAGCCCTTCGGTAGCAAATCGATCAAGGTTAGGCGTTCGGACGGGTTCTTCTCCCAGAAACTCCATCGCTGAGCCGCGCATCTGATCTGGTAAAACGATAAGTAGATTAGGGTGTTGCATGGGGTGTGCTGTATCTTGATGACGCAATGCCTAGGAATTGCTTAAGGGCGGTTTAGTCTCCTATACGGTTGCAAACGATACTAGTCCGGAGGGATAGCCGGTTCGTGCCCTGCCCTCTGGAGAGGTTACTTAACCATCAGGCCTCTGATACAAGGCTCCGCCCGGTTTAATATCCAGCGTCGAGCCACATTGGCCTATCCAACCTGCATCATTAATGCATCATTAATGAAAATAAGACGCCCCGTTGACATCAAAGGTAGCTCCGGTGGCGTGGGGAGCCAGGCCGGCCACTAAAAACGCCACCAGATTAGCAATATCCTGGGGTTCGGCTGGGGCTCCTAGGGGGATATCGCGGGTTACGTAGT
>CAYUBC010000315.1:0-5203 GCA_964442885.1 uncultured bacterium
GACTCCCCAGGCTTGGTAGCCTAGTCATCACATCCAGAACTTATGACTGTCCAGTAATTAGTCTCCATTAAACAAAATCTCCCAGGTTAAGCTGGCGGTTGGTAACGCGGTGAATTTGCGCGTGGTCATGGCTGGTCAGCATGCAGGCCCGGCCCGGTTGGCTCAGCCAGGTACTTATCAAACCTTCTACCCCAGCGGCTGTATCAGCATCTAGGGACGCCGTGGGTTCATCTAGTAGGAGAATCTGCGGGTCTAGCTGCAAGCCTCGCAGCAGGGCCAGCAGTTGAGCCTCCCCACCAGACAGGCGTGACCCTTGCAGGTTCAGAAACGCTGCCGGGTTGCGACCGAGTTTGTCGATCCAGGCGGCCATCTGGCCGGGGGCATAGCGCCGTTGCCGATACACCTTGAGCGCAAAGGCTTGCTTGAGATTGTCCTCCACAGTGCCCTCAAGGGCCGTGGCTCGCTGCGGTAAATACATGACTCGAGTCCGGTAGATGGGTAGCGTCCACTCGGCAGGCAAACGCCCTTCTAATCGCACTTCACCCTGTTGCAAGGGGTCAAGCAGAGCCAGATTGCGCATCAGCAGCGTTTTGCCCGTGCCAGAGGGAGCAACTAAACCCATCCAATCCCCCGCCGCCAGGTCAAAGCTCACCCCTCGCCACAGCCACCGTCCTGAAAGGTTGCGCCCTACTGTTCTGACCGTTAATAGTGGTTGGCTAGAAGGCATTGTCCTAACAGCCCAGTTTTTCTACACCAAGAACTTACCATGACCGTTCTGCCCCCGCCCCCCGCCGAAAGCGACATTAACACCTCCAGCCATCGCCAGCGCTGGGCCGCATCCCACCGCAGTCAACCGCTTCGGGCGTTGCTCCAGCGTGATGCTGACTATTTTTTACGCCAGTCTGCTTCCACCCCTTGCCTGTCGGCACTTAAGTCAGCCTCTGGCATTTGGTTAGAGGATGTCCAGGGCCGCCGCTGGATGGATTTTCACGGCAACAGCGCCCACAACCTGGGCTACGGCCATCCCCGGTTGATTGCGGCCCTCCAGGCGCAACTGGCCGAATTGCCCTTCGTGCCGCGCCGCTACACCTGCGCACCGGCGGTAGAGTTGGCCGAGACCCTGGCCACCCTGGCCCCAGGCCACCTGTCCAAAGTGCTGCTCGCCCCCAGCGGTTCCGATGCAATGGAAATGGCCCTGGCCTATGCCAGAGCCGCCACCGGGCGGTTTAAGACCCTTTCTTTTTGGGATGCTTACCACGGGGCTGGCTTTGCGGCCCGCAGCATTGGCGGCGAGGCGATGTTTCGCAGTGGGCCCATTGGCCCGCTACTGCCAGGAGCCGAGCATGTGCCACCCTGGGGCGACTATCGCAACGCCTGGGGTGTTACGGAGGGCAGCGCCGACCTCTGCCTTAGCCAGATTCGCTACGTTCTGGAAAAAGAGCGGGATATTGCGGCCCTCATTGCCGAGCCGATGCGGGCTACGAATCCGGTACCAGCCCCTGTGGGCTTTTGGCAACAGGTCAAAGAGGCCTGCCACCGCCACGGCACACTGCTGATTTTTGACGAAATTCCCACCGGGATGGGCCGCACAGGTAAACTGTTTGCCTGCGAGCACGAGGCCGTAGTACCGGATATTCTGGTGCTGGGCAAAGCGCTGGGCGGCGGCGTTCTGCCCATTGCCGCCATGCTCTGTCGGCCCGATCTGGACGTTTGCGGTGACTACGCCTACGGCCACTATACCCATGAGAAAAATCCGGTAACGGCGCGGGCCGCCCTGACCACCCTGCAAATTCTCCAGGCCGAGCACCTGGTAGATCAGGCTCGACAGGTGGGAGACTTTGCCCTACACACCCTTCAGAAGATGGCTGATCGGCAACCGCTAATGGGAGATGTGCGCGGGCGAGGCTGTCTGCTGGGGGTGGAAGTGGTGTGTGATCGGGCCAGCCGCACCCCTGCCCCCGAAGCTGCCGAGGCCATTATGTATCAAGCGTTGGAGCACGGGCTGAGCTTCAAAGTGTCGATGGGAAATATTCTGATTCTCTCGCCGCCCCTGGTAATTACGGAGGCTGAGATGGCGACGGCACTAACAATTCTGGAACGCTGCATCGAGGCTGTTGATGGCGGCAACGCTAGCTAATCCCCAGCCTGGCTACTCTAGCTCTGTCCATCCCAGGTGGGAAAGGCCAGCAATCTAATTTTGCCTTTGTAGGGCAGTTCAGCCTGGTCGCAAACCAGGGCACCCCCGTTTAAGGCCAGATGGTTGGCCAGGCAAGTTCTAGCCTCTGCCATAGACCCCACCTGCACATTGATGATGTACAGATACTCGCCATGATTCCTGGCCGCCGCAGTCGGGGTCTCCCAAATGCGAAGCGCCAAGCCGCCAGGCTCAGGCGTAATTTTGTAGTAAAGGAGATGGTCGGTGGCTAGGGCATACATGGTGTCATCGCCAGGGAAAGGTGCCTCAGGATAGCTAGGAAGATCCATGAGAACCACTGCCGTCTTAGAATACCCGCTTGCCTGTGAAGATTCTAAGGGTCAAGGAGTAGTAGATTGTCATTTTGAGGTGAGTTTTACAAACCCGGCTCCAGCGGCCAGGCTACCCAGTAGTAGAGGAGTAAGCCAGTCTCCCCAGGCTATGTAAAGGGAGTGATGGCTATGTCGGTAGAGAGTGCCTTTATACATAATAAGGGCATCGGGTTGCCCCAGCCAAGTTGTCTGGCCGTGGCTGTCAACCAGCCCTGACAGTCCAGTATTGGTGACTCGAATAGCCCAGCGATCGCTCTCCACCGCCCGCAGCACATCCAACCCGTGGTGCTGAGCCATCATCCAGGTAGGGTAGGGGTCGTTGTTGGAGGCGGTGACAATAAATTCTCCCCCAGCTAAGGTTTGCCGCCGGAACAGACGGCTATAGGCCGACTCGTAGCAAATGCCAACAATCCCAACCCCCAGGCTAGTCGCAAAGGTTTGGGCAGATGACCCCGGCACCAAATAGCTATCCAGGGGAGATAGCCGGTTGATGACCCGCCCCAGCACCGCTTCAAAGGGGATATATTCCCCCAGAGGCACCAGTTGCACCTTGTCATAACGGGCGTGGATGCGGCCATCGGGCCGGAGTTCTAGCAGGCTTTGGGTGTATTGTTCGCGTTCTTGACTGGGGACTGGTGTAAAGGTGCCCAACCACAGCGGCACTCCTGTCTGGCGCACCGTTTGGGATAGAAATGTCACGTAGGGAGCGCCCTCCTGCCAGATGATCGGCAGGGCTCCCTCTGGCGTGATCACCGCATCAGCCCCTTGAGCCGCTAAAGCCTGATAGCCCTCTGTGTAGGCTTGGACAGCCTGGCGAACACCTGCCGGGGTAAGCTTTTCGCGGGTGGGCACGTTGCCCTGCACCAGACCCAAGGTAATGGCTTGGGAGGGGTTATCCTGGGATGGCTGTTGGTAGAGGCCCAAGCCAACAGCATGACTCAACACCAGCAGCCCTAGGCCAAGCAGAGCCAGACGCGGCCGACGGGCTAGGGTTGGCCAGCGGTGAATGGGCCTGAAGGCTTCCGCCCACAACCCATTTGTAGCGACCATTACGGCCGTAATGGTGGCTGGCCCCGATAGGCGAGCCAGGTGCAAAATCCACAAATTGTTGGGGCTTTGGGTAAGGCTGAGGGGTGACCAGTCGAGGGGGGAATAGTTCCGCAGGGTTTCCACCGCGCACCACAGAGCCGCTCCGCCCAACACCCGCAGAAGCGGATAAGTGGGCCAGTATAGCGCCAGCCAGCGTAGGCCCACGCCCCACATCGCAATGCAGATCGAACCCCACAGGGTAATAAACAACCAGGCACTGAGGGCGATCGCCACACTTGCGGCCCAGGGCACCCCCAGCCACATGAGGGGATGCAGGTGGGTAATCCAGGCGAGGGACAGGCCATAATACACCAACCCCCACCACAGACCGTAGCCAGCCGCTAACCACCAGGAGCCGGTAGTAGTGGATAGTATGACCCACCACAGCGGCACCAGGGCTACCCAGGCCAGGGGCCAGAAGGCCAAAGGCGGCAACGCCAGGGCCATTAACAGACCACTCAGCCCCACCAGCCCCGCGGATGACCAGCGCCAACCATCAACCTTAACCTTGGCGACTGGGAGAGATGCTTTAGAAAGAGTCATCAGGACGCTGCCATGAAGGTAGTTATTCATCTATTGTGATGGTTTGTGCCCAGGCTAAGATCACATCCTGATATTCCAGCGTTTCTTGGCCGCGTGAGTACAGGTTATGGACTCACAAGAAAATAAGGTATTGGTGCATTGCTGCATGTCAACAGTTGTCAGTTTTTGGTGTACAAATTCCAGCGCTACTTTGCCGAACCAGGGATAGACCTGGTAGCCAAATCCACGTGGCTCAATACGCCCCCGGCGAGCGGGTCAATTCGTCTGAGTTTGCAGGTTTCTCAGTGCTGGGGGAGGATGTACTCAACCCGCCCCTGGTGAAAGACCTGATGCGGCAGATGCAGCTTGAGCGCGAGGCCCTAAAACTTCAATCAGAGAAAATGGCCGCAAGACTAAGAGATCTCGGCATAGACCCAGACACTCTATAGAAAAAACCTCAAAACTAAAACCTCAAACCTCAAAACGTCCTTTCCTGAATCTCTCTTCCTAGCACCCGCTCTATTGCGCCTTCCCTTAGCGTCCTAACCCCCGCTTCATCAAAATGGCCTCTGGCTCATACCCCAATTTTTGATACAACGCCTGGGCCGCGTGGTTGCTGCTGGAGACCTGTAAACTAACCTGGCTGTGCCCGGCGGCCTGAGCCCACTGGTGGGCAATCTCCAGCAACGCCGTGGCAATGCCGCGCCGCCGATGGTCAGGATGGACATAGAGCAGCAGCACGTAGGGGTGTAATAGCCCGGTGCGCTGGTCGGTGGCTTGACCCAGCCAGATGCAGGCGATCGCCCCCCGGCCACCGCTAACCTTGGAACCTTCTACCAGCCAGAGGGGCGTTTCGCAGGACAGGTAGCGATCCACCGTCGCGGCCAGATGCTTAGGAGGCGGGTCTGAGCCTAATTCGCGATAGTTACGCTCCATAAACTTGACCAACATTGCCCGGTCAAGGGGTGAACCCAGACGCAAGTTATAACCAGAAATGGGGAAGGGAGGCATGGGGGAATGACGAATTAGTTCGTAGGATAGTGTAGGGTGCTGATAGTGTTGGCAG
>CAYUBC010000316.1:0-5182 GCA_964442885.1 uncultured bacterium
GGGGGGGGGGGGGGGGGGGGGGGGGGTCAAGGGGGCGGGGGGAGCTAACGGCTCAGGGCTGTCGCCAGAGCCATTGGGGAAGCTGGGGGCTGGAGCAATGGGGGCTACATCTCCCTCGCTACCCGCCGATCCAGGGGAGGTAGGGATCGTGGGCAAAGGCTCAGGGTCAGGTAAAGGCTCGGCTGGGGGCAGAGTCGGGTCATCGTCACCTATCCCATCTAAAGTGTTGTCCCAGGGATCCGGTAGGGGGTCTTCCACCGCTGGGGGCAGCGGCTCAGCCGCCGGGGCACTGGGGGGAGCCACCGGCTCAAGGTCGGGGGATGATTCGGTGGGGGCATCGCCATAATCGGGCTGGAAGCGCCCCCGACTGGCTGGGGCAGACCAGTCTGTTCCTCCCTGGCCGCCGCGCCAGTCTGGCAGTGGCGGGAAGGATTGGTTGGGATTCAACCGGGCAGGATTGGATCGCTCTGAGGGCTGCAAGCGAGACTGCAAGCCAAAGGTTAACCCACTGACACCAGCAATCAGCCCTGTTCCCACCAGGGCCCAGGTCGCCAGCCCCGGCATTACCTTAGAGCGGTAGGCTGCTGCCCCAGGCCCAGGAGCAGCTACCTGGGTTTTAGCCATCGGGGCTCTCGGTACGGCGGGCTGAGGGGGCTGGCTGGCGGCCAGGACTGTACTCGCCGTAGCCGCGATAGTGCCTGGAGCTAAGCTAGCGGGCTCAGCCGGTAGAGCCTTCAACGGCGGCAGCAGGGCCAGCCATGCTTCAACCGTATGAACCGCAGATTGACTACCGCGCTGCAGAGCCGTCTCCAAACTAACCGGCAGCCCAGGGAGGCGATGGCGCACATCAACCGCTAACGGCGCGCGGGTTGCCTCGGCTCGCTGGCCCGTCAGCATAAAATAGAGGAGGTGGGTCAAGCCCTGCACCAGATTAGATTCACTGGCGCGGTGCTCGTAGGCGGTGCTGGTGGGTAAATCAAACCCAACAAACTTGAGGGTATCGGGAGTCGCTAGCCACAACTGGTCGGGATCTAGCCGCAAGCCTCGCCAACCCAGCGGCCCCAGAGCCTGGAGCGCTTCCCCCAACTGATGAACCAGGGTTAAGCTGCGCCGCGGCGACAACGGCGACTGAACGGACACTAGCTCAGCCAGCGACGCACCCAGGGGTAGCGCCACCGTCTGATAACACACTCCGTCTTCTTCAAAGCCTCGCAATGGCACCGATAATAGCGGCTGACCGAGTTTGCCAACCGCCTCCAAATACTCATAAAACGCCGCCCGCCGATCCACCGACGGGATGGCCTCTGGATGGCGACTTCCCAGCACCCGCACCAGCACCCACTGGCCACTGGGCACGTGAGTGGCCAGGTAACCCGGCCCAATGGAATCCTCACGGCCTAGCGCATCAATCACGTAGGTGCCGTTTTGTAGTGCAGTGCCAATTGCAAGTGTCATAGGCAGTGGCCAGCCGGGAAATGCCTAAATTTCTATGTCACTGTAACCTGTTCTGGGCCGGATTGGGCAGCGGTAAGCGTAAAGCCATGGCCGGGAAGAAAACCCAGGAGAAGGCTGAGCCACGGTTAGAGGGGATAGTGATTGAGGACAAAGGTAATAGCCTCGGCTGGGGTTTGGATGAGGCCGTCAAGTTGGGCGGCCAGGGCGGCGTTCAGCATCACCCGAAACTGTGGCCCAGGCGGGTAGCCAAGGGCCTTGAGCTGTTCCCCATTGATGACCGGGGTAATATCCATCCACTGGGTCAAGTAGCGCCAGATCAACGGCCCCAGGCGGCGGGGATGGCGGGCACTGACCAGCAGCAGGGTGGATAAATCCACCTGAGAAAACAGGGCATACAGCTGGCTGGGGGGCAACGGTTGCATCGTCTGCTCTAGCCAGGTGCCTTCAAGCAGGTCTAACCGGCCTAGTCGGTCGATGCTGCTGTCGGTTAGTTGCAGGGCCGTGGCAATGGGGCGTCGCTGGGCGGGAGGCAATGCCGCTAATAGCACCTCCAGGCGCATCTGCCAGGGAAGGCAGGGCGGTGCCCAGGCAAAGCGATCTATCCAGCGGCTAATCCGGCGCAGTTGTTGCCAGAGGCGCGGCGTCATAGCCAGGTCACTGTGGATGCAGCGCAGGGCTCGCAGGTGGTCTAGTAATTCCAGCGCCGCCTGCCAGTAGGGCGCTTCTAGAATGTACTTCAGCTCATTCTTGAGCCGCACTTGCAGGGCCGGTACACGTTTGACCTGGCGCTGCATTTGGGTGTAGATACCGCTATCAATGGCGTGGTGAATATAGCCCTCAGTTTGGCTGTCGAGGGTAAAGCCCAACCTCACCGCAAACCTGACCGCCCGGTAAATGCGGGTAGGGTCTTCAATAAAGCTGTTGGGATGCAGTACCCGTATCCGGCGTTGTTGCAGATCTATCCCGCCGCCGAAATAGTCGAGCAGTTGCCCGGCCCCTGGAGCCGTCAGCCGCAGGGCCATAGCGTTGATGGTGAAATCGCGGCGGTAGAGGTCTTGCTGAATGGAACTGGCCTCCACCTCTGGGTTGGCGGCTGGGTAGGGATAAAACTCGGTGCGGGCGGTGGCGATGTCAATCATCAACCCAGCCAGGGGACTGTCCAGATCCCGATGCCAGATCAGGGAAGCGGTCTGAAAGCGCCCGTGCACCTGGATATCCACCGCTGGAAAGCTCACCTTAATGTGTTTGGCCAGCTCTACCCCAGCCCCCACCTGAGCCGTCTGATAGAAACCGTCCACCACTAAATCCAGATCGGGCAGGCTCACCGCTGTGGTTGACGGGGTGAGCAGCAAATCTCGCACCGCGCCTCCCACCAAGTACAGGTGCCAGCCCCGCCCTTGAGCCGCTGCCGCAATTTGCTGGAGTACTTCCCAGAGCGCCGGCTGCAACTGGTTGGCTAAAAGATGCTGTAGGGGTAGGGCTGGGGCGAGCTGGGGTCGATTCACCGGGGGGCGGCTGACGCCGCTGGTGATCTGCACCTGGTGTAGATGGCGCAGCAGGTCGGTGCGGGTGACGATGCCCACCAGCGATCGCCCCTGCAACACCGGCAGGCGACCAATATCGTAGGTCACCATCAAATCTTCGATGGCACTCAAGGGGGTGTCGGGGCTGATGGTTTTAAGATTTGTCGCCATATATCCCTTCACCGGCGCATGGCTAAAGCCGTGGTGCAGGGCTAAATCCAGGTCACGGCGAGAAATTACGCCCACCAGGTTATCGTCGGCATCCACCACCGACAGGCCAGAGTGGCCGTAGCGCAGCAAAATTCGCTGGGCTTCATTGATGGTGGTGTCGGGCCGGATAGTGCGGACTGGGGACGACATGAGATCCCGGGCGGTGGGCGGTTGGGGCAGTTGCGATCGCGCCGCTACTAACGCCTCCGTCATCACCTGGTCTGGGTCTGGGGTCGTCAGGGTGGCCGAGGCCGCCGTAGGATGCCCACCCCCACCCCAGGGCTTAAAGATTGCCCCCCAATCAATCCCTTCATCGTGATTGGAGCGACGGCTGACCCGCCCCTGGGCGCGGCCAATCAAAATCAGTTTGTGTAGAGGTGGCCCCAAGTCTGATGCCGACTCTTTGCCAGGATAGTGGGCTCCGAAGAGGAGGGCATCCACATCAGCCAGGGATATCAGCCGCTCAGCCAGACCCGACAGGCCAGGGATAAACCGATTAACAGACAACAGCACGGCAGCCAGACTATAGCCCTGTACGTCCTCCACCGAAAGCTTATCCATAGCGGTGGTCAACAGATCTTGCAGCCCGGTAGATAACCCAGGCTCCACATACTCAGCAATCATCTGCAGGTTGGCCCCTTGTTCCATCAACCAGGCCAGGGCGCGGGCATCGCGAGCCGTGGTTTGCTCAAAGGTGAGCGACCCCGTATCCACATGGATGCCCAGCGCCATGACCGTGGCCTCCGCCACCGTTGGGGTAACGCCCTGGCGCTGCATGGTTTCTACCACCAGGGTGGTCGCCGCCCCGATGGACTCAATCTGGTGACGCCCGGGCAGTAGCTCGCCGGGCCTAATGGCATGGTGATCGTAAATGGTGATGGGGATTTGCCGCTGCTGAGCCCGCCCAATCCATTCAGCGGCAGGGCCAAACCGCTCCGGTTGCTGAGCATCCACCAGCGTTAGCGATCGCACCTGGTCAGGGTTAACCGCCCGCCGCTCAATTAGCGGAAATTCATCCCGATGCAGAGCCACAAACCGCTGCACCGTTGGGTGGCAGCCGCCCGTCAGCACAATGCGCCCGCCGGGTATCAGGCGAGCCAGCCCCACAGCGGCTCCCAGGGTGTCAAAATCGGCGGTGGTGTGGCATAGCACAAGATCCATAGCTAGACGCTAGCATGGGCAGCCGCGATCGCCCGCCCCAGCCCATCAGATCCCTCTCCCATCAGGCTCCCTTTTCTGATAGCGTACTAATTAAGAACACTGCAGCAACTTGCCTAGCCCAATTGACGGCGGTGGCGCTTCCCTGGGATACCTGGCTGGGCCAGGGAGATAGGGGCGCTGGGCCGGGGTGTAGTGTCTTTTTTCAATGCTGTGTTTAAGAGAGAGAGTAATGGTCATTCTGTTTCAGCTTGCCCTGTTTGCCCTGGTTTTGATGTCCTTTGTACTGGTGGTGTATGTGCCGGTGGCCTACGCCTCCCCCCAAAACTGGGATCAGTCCAAGAAGTTGATCCTGTTTGGCTCAATCATTTGGGGTGTGCTGGTAGTCGTGGTGGGCAGCCTCAATTACTTCGTGGTTTAAGCTAAGGAATCTATGGCGACATTTGAAGGCACCTTTGCGTCGGCAGAGCCGTTTCGGTTTGCCATCGTGCTAGGTCGGTTTAACGATTTAATAACTGGCAAACTACTGGCGGGCTGTCAAGACTGCCTCAAGCGCCACGGTATAGACGTTAACCCAGACGGTACCCAGGTGGATTACGCATGGGTGCCCGGCAGTTTTGAGATTCCCTTAGTGGCCCGTCAACTGGCCCTCACCGGGCGCTATGATGCCATCATCTGTCTGGGAGCCGTCATTCGGGGCCAGACGCCCCATTTCGACTACGTAGCGGCTGAGGTCTCCAAAGGGATTGCGGCGGCTGGGTTTCAGACCGGGGTGCCGATTGTCTTTGGCGTGTTGACCACCGATACCCTGCAGCAGGCTCTAGAGCGGGCGGGCA
>CAYUBC010000317.1:0-5175 GCA_964442885.1 uncultured bacterium
GTTTGAGACTCCCTGCACAGCAACCCTTTCAGAACTTTTCTGCACCACTAAGGGTGCTGCGTCTCTTTTTGCGCCTGAATAGGAGCCAGTTTAAGCTGGGTGTAGGGGAATATATGGCCGCGCTCCAGGCGGTGGAGGGGGGCTTTGGAGAAGGGTTAGACGATCTCGAAGATACCCTCAAGCTGCTGTGGTGCCATTATTGGGCCGAGCAGAGCCAATTTGAACGAATTTGGCGGGAAGAAACGGCTCAGTGGCAGGCTCGCCAGCACCGCAAACCCCCCTTTCCGGGAGGGACTAAGTCACCAACCATCCAGCCCGAACCGCTGCCCGAGCCGCTGCCCACACCCAGCGCTCCCATGCCCCGGGCAATTTCAGTGAAGTCGCGCCCAGGGCTCTGTAGTATCCCTCTACCCTCTTACTCTCTTTGGCGCGTAGCGCCTCAAAATTTTTTGGCCATTTTGGGGGTTTGCCCCACGCCACAGTAATTTTTGGCAGGTTGGGTGACTTACACTAGGGATCTGGAAAAAACGAAATTTGCCGTGAACGATCTGCCGATTATTCAAAAAACCTACGACCTGATCAAATGGTACGTACCTATTCTCAACCGACTGCCACGCAACCATAATTAACAGCATTGGCATCGAACTCGGCGATTGGATTAAGCAGCAAAAAGCATAATGAAACGCCATGGCAACCTCTGGCCTCAGGTCACCGACTTTCAAAATCTCTACCAGGCCGCCCGCCAGGCCCAGCAGGGCAAATGGTTTCGCCCCAGTGTGCTGGCCTTTAACAACGCAGCTTACGAGGGAAGCTACGATGGATAAAGGTCTAAACTCAGTTTCAGTTTGCTATGGTGAACATCCTAGAACTTGACCCCCAAGGGGAGTTACGCATTCCTGCCGAGGTTTTACAGCAACTAGCGGCTGCCCACCAATTTCAAGTCGAAATTCATGAAGACATGCTGATTTTGCGCCCTGTTAACAGCCAACCTTTCTGGCAAGTGGCAACTCCAAAAGAACGTGCCAGTCGTTGGCAAGACTGGGCCAATCAACCCCGACCGCCAAGCCCTGCACTTACCGACCAAGCACTACGCCGAGACAGCATTTATGACGCATGACTGGTTATTTGCTAGATACCAATATCCTGATTAGAGCAAGTAACGCCAACGATCCGAATCAGGCTCTGGCAATTCAGGCAGTTGCTTGTCTTTTGCGTCAGGGAAATGACTGTGTCATCACTCCGCAGATACTGGTAGAGTTTTGGGTTGTTGCCACTCGCCCTGTTGAGGTCAATGGTCTGGGTTGGAGTGTCGATCAATGTCAGCAAGAGGTCAGGCAATTTTTAGAGCAATTCCCTCTACTAGAGGAAACACCTGAGATTTTCTCAATTTGGCTCAGACTGGTTTATCGATATGAGATTTCAGGCAAAAAAGTCCATGATGCTCGGCTTGCAGCCGCTATGCTGAGCAAAAGTATTCAGCATGTGCTCACATTCAATGTTGATGACTTTGCTGGCATACAAGAGATTAATGCCTTGCATCCCAGCATAATCATGGAAGCATAACCGACAAATATTTACGTGTATCGTTTTCTAAACCTATGCTCGAACTTGCATTTCACCGCGAAACCAAGCAGGCCCGCTACTTTACCGAAATGCTAGGCGACAGCCTGGGCCTCGATATGGTGCTGTTACCCGGCGGCACGTTTACCATGGGCTCCCCAGGCGACGAACCAGAGCGACTAGGACAGGAAGGGCCACAGCATGAGGTGACTGTGCCCGCTTTCTTTCTGGGGCGCTACCCGGTTACCCAGGCCCAGTGGCAGTTTGTGGCCGGGTTTCCCCAGGTTAACGTTGCCCTAGAGCCAAACCCATCTTCTTTCAAGGGCGACAATCGCCCGGTAGAAACCGTAAGTTGGTACGATGCCGTGGAGTTTTGCGCTCGCCTGGCGGCCTACACCCAACGAGACTATGGTTTGCCCAGCGAAGCTCAGTGGGAGTACGCCTGTCGAGCTAACACCACAACCCCCTTCCACTTTGGTGAAACCATCACCACCGCCCTAGCCAACTACAACGGCGCTGACGAGCAGCACGGGGCCTATGGCCGTCGTCCCAAAGGCGAAAACCGCCAGGCCACTACCTCGGTCTACCACTTCGGTATCGCCAACGCCTTCGGTCTCTGCGACCTGCACGGCAATGTGTGGGAATGGTGTGCCGATACTTGCCATGACAATTACCTAGGTGCGCCGACAGATGGAAGTGCCTGGGTGACGGCGGGTAGGGACGAAGGATGGCGTGTACTGCGCGGAGGTTCTTGGTACAACTTTCCTCAGGTCTGCCGTTCAGCCCACCGCGGCAAGAGCAATCCAGATAACGCGCATTTCAACGTCGGTTTTCGTGCTGTCTGCTCTCTCCCCAGAACCTGATGCCCCTTTGCCCGATACACATTAAAGGTACGAAGAAATCTAAAGTAATTGTTAAGGACTGGCGCTGCCCCAGGGGTTCTCCAATCCCTGGGGCTTTTGAATACTCGATGGAAGTGCCGCCCACTCGACCTGCCGTGGTTGTTGGGCCTGGATGGGGCGTGGGTGGGGTGCGATCTCAAAATTGCAACTTTTTGGCAGGGTGGGGCACCCACGCTAGGATGACGATAATCTCCTCTTGCCCCATCCAATTTAGCCTCTTGTCACTTCTGCTCCGCACCCCATGCAAGTCCAACCAATTGCCTCTCAAATGAGTCTGCGTGTGCTCCATCAAGACTTTGGCCTGGTGAAGGCTAACCAACCTGACATTTTTCCTGAGTGGCAGGCTGACCTTCCGGGGCTTACCGACCTGGAGAGAGCGACCCTCAGCCACATTCGGCAAAACTTTATGTATCAGTTGGAGTGGGGGCAGCTTTCTGAAAATTTGGTCAAAATGGTGGTGCTATCGCCCCTCCTTGACCTAGCTGGCTTTTATCAAAGTAAGTTGCGGGTGCAAGACGAAGCCAGTGTTGAACTAGCCGTAGAAGACCAGGGGATGTTGTATCGCGGCAAAATTGATGTGCTGGTCTGCGACGAGCGGTTTTGGATACTGGTGATTGAAGCTAAGCACGCCCAGTTTTCGTTGATTAACGCTATTCCCCAATGTTTGGCTTACGTGCTGGCCAGCCCCAATGGCGAAGCACCGGTCTATGGCCTGGTTACTAACGGCAGCAATTTTCGCTTTATTAAGCTCAATCTGGCTCACCCGCCAAGCTATGCCCTCTCCGATGAACTTCTCTTTGACCGAGGCGATGACTTGGCCCAGGTGTTGCAATTTCTGAAAAGGCTCCAGATTAAGCGCGATAGGTAGCGGGGTGCATGATGCTAAGGCGAGGCTTCGCTAAATCGGGAACTGGCCTTGCGATCGTGGGCTGAATCTTCCGCCGCACTCGAGCATCGGTGCAGGAGGTCAAGATCCCTGGGTTCTTGGCCCCATGAACAACATTGTTTGGGGCATGCCCAGCCAGAACCCAGGGATCTGTCCGGGCTTTTAGGCCCAGCCGTGGCCACCCACTCTGCTCTGCCAATGGCATACTAAATAGGCATTCAACCCCTCGTCTGCCGCCATGACTGATTTTCTTGCCCCCCTCAATCCGGCCCAGCGTCAGGCGGTCGAACACTATTCTGGGCCGTTGCTGGTGGTGGCGGGGGCGGGGTCGGGCAAAACCCGGGCTTTGACCTACCGCATTGCCAACCTGGTGCTCACCCACAAAACCGATCCAGAAAATATTCTGGCGGTGACTTTTACCAACAAGGCCGCCAGGGAAATGAAGGAGCGCATTGAGGTGCTGTTTGCCGAGCAGGAGGCTCAGGCCCGCCACGGCAAAGCCCTATCGAGTTTGCCGGAGTATGAGCAAACCAAGCTCAAGTCTCAGGTGTATAAAACCATCACCAAATACCTGTGGATTGGTACTTTCCATGCCCTCTGCGCTCGCATTCTGCGGTTTGACATTGAAAAATATCAGCACCCCGCCGGGTATCAGTGGACGAAAAGCTTTTCAATTTTTGATGAATCCGACGCCCAGAGTCTGGTGAAAACCATCGTCATCCAGACGCTGAATTTGGATGATAAGAAGTTCAACCCGCGATCGGTACGGTTTGCGATTAGTAATGCCAAAAACCAGAAGCTTACTCCCGACGAACTTGAGCAAGAACAGCCCAACTATCGGGGCCGAGTAATTGCCGATGTGTACCGCCACTATCAAAAAGCCCTGGCGGAAAATAACGCCCTGGACTTTGATGATTTAATCTTGACCCCCGTTCACCTGTTTCAGCAAAATGAACAGGTTTTAGCCTATTGGCACAAGCGGTTTCGGCATATTCTGGTGGATGAATATCAGGATACGAACCGCACCCAGTACGAGCTGATTCGTTTACTGGCGACCAATGGGGAAGAGATTGCTACCTATAAAAACTGGCATCACCGCTCTGTTTTTGTGGTTGGTGATGCTGATCAAAGTATTTATTCCTTTAGGGCTGCGGATTTCACCATTCTGATGAATTTTCAGGATGATTTTGGCGATGGCCAACCGGATATCGAGACCCAAACGATGGTGAAGCTGGAGGAAAACTATCGGTCTACCGCCAATATCCTAGACGTGGCTAACCACCTGATTGAACACAACACCGAGCGGATTGACAAGGTGCTGCGCGCGACCCGTGGCGAGGGCGAAAGCGTTTACTGCTACCGGGCCGATGATGAAACCGCTGAGGCGGACTTTGTGGTTAGCCAGATTCGCAACCTGGAGGCCCAGCATCCTGAATTGCACTGGGGTCATTTTGCCATCCTCTACCGCACCAATGCTCAGTCCCGCGCCTTTGAGGAAGTGCTGACCCGCTACAGCATTCCCTACCAGGTGGTGGGCGGTTTGCGGTTCTACGATCGCCGCGAAATTAAAGATGTGCTGGCCTACCTGCGGGTGATTGCCAACCCCGCTGACACGGTAAGCATTAACCGGGTCATCAATGTGCCTAAGCGCGGCGTTGGCAAAAGCACCCTGGAGAAGCTAGACCAGGCGACTCAAACCCTGGGCGGCATTCCCCTGTGGGAAATTCTCAGCGATGAAACCTCGGTGAAGACCCTGGCGGGGCGCTCTGCCAAAGGAGTGCTGGAATTTGCGGCGTTAATTAAGCGATATCGCCAGTACTCCTTTGG
>CAYUBC010000318.1:0-5163 GCA_964442885.1 uncultured bacterium
TTGAGCGCTATTACTACGCATCGGGTTAATTATTTGTCAACCTGCGGAACGTAGGGTAGAAGCCTATCTACAACGCCTGAATCAATGGCGACAGCAGCGCTACGAACAGTCCTGTGCAAATCCTGTACCAGTGGCTGAACGCATCAGGCAGCTTAAATCTGAGCGCACCCTGCCCTCTGCATCGTGAAGGTACGCTTTTGAGCAATTTCCAACCAGCGAACTCTAGGCTGGCTGCTGTTGGGTTTGCTCCGCTGCACCTAAGCTACAAAAACTGATCAGAGGAAATCGCTCTGGGTGCTGAATGATCTCAAGGGATAGATCAACATCTAAGTCAGGCCAGTAGAGATGACCAGGGTGAGGTTCCTCCACATTAAAGATGTGCTTAATGGGTACGTCTTTGAACCAGGGGAATTGGTCGTAGGGCAAGAAATACTCGCGATCGTTGCAGAGCACCCATAGACCGTTAGCCGAAATATTACTAACCTCTGTCTGGGAAGTAATTTTTCCATGCATTTCTGAAGTCATCTTAATTGGGCCTGAATAAAGTCATCAATGGTCACGAAGTCACCCTTCTGATACTCAAGCCGGACGGATTCTATTTCGGTTTTGGTTTCTGAGTCATCTATGTAACCAGCCTCTTCCGCTTCAAAGATTTGCTGCCCAATAATGTCAAGCAGATGTCTTTTGGCCTCTAGATCAAGAGAGGAAACAGCCTGAATAAGTGAGTCCAGAGAGATTTGTAGGCTAACAGTTGTGGTCATGATAGTTACCTCTTTGGATATTTATATTCGACTTGCAATCCAAAATCTCCAATCCAAAATCCAAAATTGTTAATCCCTCAATCCAAAATCGTCAATTGCTCACCGTAACCATGCGTGCCTCAATACCTTCCCACACCTGGGGCGACACCCGCACCGCCGCTTCTTTGCAGCAAACCATGAGTTCTAGGATGTAGAAATAATTGACAAGCTGCTGGCCTTCCTCGTGCTGAAAGGAGCTGTATAAATTTCCGAAATCAATATTCAAGTTTTCGAAGAAATTCCGATAAACACATTCTATAAAACTCATTTTTTCTGTGAGGGGAGCTTTTCTGTCTGCGGTTGAATTCTTTAAAGGATTTAGGCCTGAGATTAAATTGTCAGTTCTTGCCTTCTCAAAAATTTTAAACCCCTGATATTTTTCGGCTATCTCAAAAATTTTATCCATGTGAGGATCAAGATCAAGACTTAGATAGTGGGTTTCAAGGGGAAGGTATTTATCAAGGTAAAGGCCAAGGGATCGATTGAGATCCAGGACGCGCCGGAGAGCATTTTCAATGTCGCTTTCTAGGTAGCGAGCAAAGTCCCAGGCGCGGTCACGATAGCGAGAGATGGCGAGGGTAAGAGCAAGGGCGAGAAAGATTGCGGCGACCCGTTTGGCTGGTGGGTTGGTGTCTCCTGGAGAGTTTTCGGTCGCGGCGGTGGCCCAGCTAACCAGCGCTTTTAGCTTATCGCTGGCTAGATGGGTTTGTGCTCGTCGCTCCATGGCCAGCAGCAGGTCGTCGGCTCCGCCCTTGCCGGGGGCCAACCCGGCCACCAGCAAAAACACTTCTCGCCAGTGCTTTTCAGTGGCGTGGGCGCGCACCAATTGGTCAATCTTCTGGTTGTCCACAATGTATTTGGCGGTCAGGTATTCCTGAAAGGTCAGGTGCGAAAAGGAGTAGGCATCCCTGGCTCGCTCCACCAAAATGCCCTGCTGAATTTCGATTTCGCGCAGCACGGTTTCGGCGTCCAGGTGGCGGGGGGCGTTGAGGTTATCGATCAAAAATTCGCGAATTTGGTCAATTAGCCTGTCTTTGGAAAAGAAAAGCTGGTCATCGACAAAGCTGGTGTAGGCAATTTCGGCCAGCATATCCAGCTCTAGCTCGGCGCTGAGTTCCTGGTAAATGGGGTTGCGCTGGATGCGTTTTTCTGAAGCCCACTTTCGTAGCAGCACGTCCAGGGCTTCGCCGTAGAGGGCATGGCGCTTTTTGGGGAAGTCTTGAAACTCGTCGTAGACGACGCAGAGCAGGGTCAGCAGCAGCGGGGTTTGGGCTAGTTCTTTGGCGGCCCGGTAATCCTTACTATTCAGCAGTTCCCAGCAGCGTTCAGCGGTGTTGGTTTCAATATCCCGCTTTTTCTGGAACCAGTTTTTGATGAACTGCTCAATTTGCTCATCCTCAAAGGCGGCCATGGCCACGTCTTTGAACCGCCGGAAGCCGCCAAAGGTGTAGGCTGCCACTCGGCAGGAAGCGATGTAGCGGTTGTCGCTGTGGCGATCGACCAGGTTTTCGATTTCGGTGATGACGTGGTTGAGGGTGGCGCTGGGCACTTCGTCTAAGCCATCCAGCAACACCAGCAGCTTGCCGTTTTTTAGAAATAGTTCTGTTAACTCCTGTGCAGCCGGAAAACCGCAGGTCGTCAATTCTTCAGCAATTACGGTTTTGATGCTCCGATCAGGATTGTCGAACTGTCGCAGTTCTAACATTACTGGAATGTGACGGTGTCGATACTGGGCACCAGCCGGGACTGATGGGGCAATTGCTCGACTGGTTTGGTTATTTTGCTCTGCTTGAGATGCTGACTGGAGATAAGTTGGACGTGGGGGAGGAGGAGGAAAAATCCTAGGGTTTAGTGATTTGAGGGCCTCCAGGCCCACCTTACGCAAAAAGGTGGACTTGCCCACCCCAGGCCCGCCCAGCACCATCAGGTATTGCTGCTCATTGGCGACTTGCAGGCCGGGTTGCTTGGCTGCCTGGGTCACGTTGAAGCCGCGATTGCCGCTTTCGCGGTATTGCGTTTGCAGGGCAGCTTCCGACTCAAAGTAGCGCAGGGCGGAGCGGTCTAGCAGTTGTACGGCGGTGTAGATTTCGTCCAGGCGCACGGGGTAGTCCATCCGCACGCAGGCAACTTTAAGGGTGCCGTGGCGATCGATGTAGCGGCGCACGTAGTCCACCAGGGCTCTCTTCACCGCCAGGTTTTTGCCAATATCCCAGTCGATTTTTTTAAGGGTTTCGGTGCCCTTGTCTTGCACCAGGTTGGTGATCAGGCCACCCAGACCAGCGGCGGCGGCTCCAATCAGGGGTTCAAATCCGGTCATGGCGGGGGTTGGGGTGGGGCGGTTGCTCACTACTATAGCCTGGGCAACGGTGATAGGATTGGGCATTGAGTGTGGGACGAGCAACCCAGGAAAACCACTATCCTAGTCGTTAAAATGGCTTCCGCTTGCGCCATGAAAATCACCCTAGATATTCCTGACAACATTGCCACTCAGCTTGCCGATAGCTGTGAAACCCTGACGCGCCGATTTCTCGAACTGCTTGCTGTCGAAGCCTATCGCAAAGGCATCATCGGGGCTGGAGAAGTAGGGCAACTCCTGGGCTTTAACTCCCGCTGGGAGACCTACCACTTCCTAAAACAAGCACAAGCTGAGCCTCCTTACAGCGAGGTTGACTTAGAGCAAGATCAAGCTACGCTGGATACCCTCCTATCTTAAAATGCGCGTTGTTTCCAACACATCGCCTATTTCCTATTTGGCTACCATCGGGTATATCGACCTGTTGCATCGCCTATTTAAGACAATCACTATCCCTGAAACTGTCCGAGACGAGTTGGCCTCCCTTAACGCACCACTAGCTGTGCAGCAATGGATTAGCGCTCCACCTTCCTGGCTTATTTTGCAGTCGGCACCTATGCTTGCAGAGCCAGACTTGCTTAAACTCTATGCAGGGGAACGCGCTGCTATTGCCTTGGCTGAAAACCTCAAAGCCGATTTAATCCTGCTTGATGATTTATCTGCCCGTCGAGTTGCGGCCAGTCGTGGGTTAGCTTTAACAGGGGTGTTAGGCATCTTAGACCGAGCGGCTAATCAAGGTTGGATCAACATGGGCGAAGCAATCGACCAACTCCAGCAGACCAACTTTCGTACTTCCTCGACGCTGTTGTAAACGCTCCGGCAAAAACATTGCTGACGACCTTTGCAAAGGCATTACACCTGAGTCGGGATGCTTGGCGCTAGCGCATCGGTGCCGTGTGCCAAGATTCTGGGGATTTCTGGGCCGGTGGGGGTCCCAGCCAGACCCCTGGGCTCTGTAGCAGCGTTCTAGGATAAATCTGCGACAATAGCGCTTTATCAAGCAGGTGTAGTGTGGGTGACGTTCTAGTTCTGCTAACGGTCGGTGTTTTTGCCGGGGTGCTGGCAGGCTTTCTAGGCATTGGCGGCGGCACGGTGATGGTGCCGGTCATGGTGGCGCTGGGGTTGTCGGCGGTGCAGGCCGTGGGTACCAGTACCCTGGCCATTTTGGTGATTTCCCTGGGCGGCAGTGTGCAAAACTGGCGGATGGGCTTTCTCAACCTCAAACATGTGCGGCTGCTGGGGCTACCCTCGGTTGCAACGGCCTTTCTGGGCACGGCGCTGGCCAGTTTTTTCCCGGAGTACGTGCTGCTGGGCATTTTCGGGGTGTTTCTGCTGGTCAACATTTACCTGATTGGGGTCAAAAAGCGCGTGGTCGCTGACGCATCGCTACAAACGCACCTGACCGATGCAACGATGACCGAGGGCGATCGCCTACCCCTGCCGCCCACCCTGGCTCGCCTAATGATTGGTGGCACCGCCGGGTTTCTGGCCGGATTATTTGGCGTGGGCGGTGGCGTAGTCATGGTGCCCCTCCAAATTTCGCTGCTCCGGGAAGATATTAAAACCGCCATCCAAACCAGCCTGGGCGCGATTGTGATTACGGCCTTGTCAGCCGCTGGCTGGCATTCGCTCCAGGGCAACGTGCAGACCTTAACTGGCCTGCTGCTGGGTCTTGGCGGCCTGGCCGGAGTACAGGTCAGCACCCGCTACCTGCCGCGTCTGCCAGATCGCATTGTGACCATCATGTTTAGGGCGCTGTTAGCGGTTTTCTCAGTATTTTTTTTCTACCGAGCTTGGGTGGGTTTTGCGGCTTAGGGCTTGTCCAGTGGTGGTTGTCAATTCATCGGGAGGCAGGAGACAGAGGCAGGAGGTAGCTTGTTGGTGCATTCGCGCAGCAATGCACCCTACAGTGCTGACCCGAAGATCCAAAATGGCAAATTCTCTCACCGTCCCAGCACGGCTGTTCCCTCATAAAAATATAGTCCGGCAATGCAGCCGGTCATCAGGGTG
>CAYUBC010000319.1:0-5145 GCA_964442885.1 uncultured bacterium
GACCAGAAGCCTTTTGTTATCAGCGCTGCCACGCCCGCCCCAATAACCAGGCTAGAGGCTGTGACCGTTGATTTCTGAGCCATCAGCGGCTAACTGATGACGGCCCCTAGTACCGACCGTCTACTCCCAATCCCAAATCCAACCGCCACAGGGTCTTTAAAGAGCTGTGGAATAGCCTTAGAGGAATGTTCGCATTCCTCTTTTTTTTCTCTTCCCCTATACTCATTCCATGTCTGTGCGCTGGCCTAGCCAAGCCACGGCTAAAGCATACCTGTAACGAGGGTCTGATGAGGAGTGGTAGGGTGAGGGTCAAGTCGCTGGTTGAGTCGCCAATTGCTCAGCCCTCTGAGTTTAAGCACCTGCAACAGCGGTTGGCTGAACGCTGGTGCTCCACAGACGACTTTGATGCGGAGGAACGCCATATTCTGGTGATTCCCTCTCTCAGTTTGGATCAAGAAGAACTGCGCAAAATAGAAGGGGTCAACCACTACGAGGAGCGACTGCTCTTTTCGTTAATCCGTCTGCGTAACCCGAATACACGGCTGGTGTATGTTACCTCCCAACCCCTTCACCCCAGCATCGTAGATTATTACCTGGAACTTTTGCCGGGTATTCCCAGCTCCCATGCCCGCGAGCGGCTCACCTTGTTTGCGGCCTACGATGGCTCTCAGCAACCATTGACGCAAAAGCTGCTGGATCGGCCTCGCTTACTGGAGCGGATTAGGCGGGTAATCGACCCTAACAAAGGGTATATGACGTGTTACAACTCCACCTATCTGGAGCGGGAACTGTCTCTACGATTAGAACTGCCGTTGCTAGCTGTGGATCCTGACCTGCTGCACTGGGGAACAAAAAGCGGTAGCCGAGAAATTTTTAGACGCTGCGGCATTCCTCACCCAATGGGCAGCGAGCTAGTATTTTCAGAAGCAGATTTAGCTACAGCGGTGGCTGAGGTCTGGGAACAAGCCCCTACCTTGCAGCGTTTAGTCATTAAACTCAACCAGGGGTTTTCCGGCGAAGGTAACGCGATGTTGGATCTCCGGCCCCTCCAGGGGATTGCTCCTGGTACGGTCGGCCATCGCGAGCGGGTTAACGCTTTACAGGCTGCCCTAGACACGTTGAATTTCCAGTGCCCTGCTGAAACCTGGCCTCACTTTGCCGAGAAAATCCGCACCTTGGGCGCTATCGCTGAAGCCTTTATTGAAGGAACTCATAAGCAATCTCCGAGTGTGCAGGGTCGGGTCACGCCTTTGGGGACGGTCGAAATTCTCTCTACCCATGACCAAGAGCTGGGTGGCCCCGATGGTCAAATCTTCCTGGGTTGTTCCTTCCCGGCCCGGGCTGACTATCGGCTGCTGATTCAGGAGATGGGACATCGCATTGGTGAGGAACTAGCCGCCCAGGGTGCCCTAGAACGGTTTGGGGTAGATTTTGTTGCTGTTCCCAGGGCAGGCTCTGGAGCGTCAGACTGGGATCTCCAGGCCATTGAAATTAATCTGCGTAAGGGTGGCACTACCCATCCCCTGATGGCCATGAAAATGCTGACCGAAGGCCGCTTTAACCAAGCCGATGGCCTGTTTTACACCAAGCAAGAACAGGTTCGCTATTATCGGGCTTCGGATAATTTACAAAAGCCCCACTACCGAGGGCTCCTTCCCAGCGACTTAATGGACATCATCGTTAGCAAGCAACTCCATTTCAACTCCATTCTGGGAGTAGGGGCAGCTTTTCACCTGATGGGCTGCTTATCAGAATATGGCAAGTTGGGGCTTACCTGCATTGGTACCAGCCCCGCCCACGCCAACGAGCTATACCAGCAAGTTGTAGACGCCTTAGATGAATCGACCCGTCCCTAACGCCTACGGCCAGGGTTGGAGTCGGTGTTAACCGGTCGAGCGGCTTGAAACTAATCCGTAAATTTGAGGCGATGGCGAAAGTTAGCGACTGACTGCACCACACCCAGAGCAATGAAATTGGTCAGCAGGGCTGAACGCCCATAGCTAATCCAGGGTAATGGAATCCCGGTAATGGGTGCCAAGCCAATGGTCATGCCAACGTTGATGGCCACCTGAAAGACCAACATGGAAAAGACCCCAACCACCAGGAGAGAGCCAAAATCATCCTTAGCATTTTGGGCAATAACAATCAAACGGAAGAAAATCAGCAGATACGCAACCAGCACTAGCATGCAACCGATGAAACCCCATTCTTCTCCCACCGCAGAAAAGATGAAGTCCGTGTGCTGTTCGGGAATAAAGTTCAGCTGGGTTTGAGTCCCTTCGCCTAGCCCTTGCCCCCAAATTCGACCCGCCCCAATTGCAATGCGTGACTGAATCAGGTGGTACCCGCCACCCAGGGGGTCTTTATCGGGATCGAGAAATAGAATTAGTCGATCCTTTTGATAGTCGTGCAGGAGCCCCCAGAAGATCTCACCCAGTTTGCCAGAAACCAGGTTGATGGCTGTAGCCAGGACTGTGCTGAACCATCGCCAGGGCAGCGTGAACCAGGCAATGGCTCCCATCAGCGCACTCCAGACCAGCCAGCCGGGCAACAGCAGATGAAACAGAAAAGCCGCTACCAGGGGCGATACAAACAGCACCAACCAGCCAGGGTTGCAGTTGGCCCAATACAACATGCCGAGCACAATGGCCCCAAACACCAGGGAAGTTCCTAAATCAGGCTGAATGAAGATCAAAATCCAGGGTACGGCGGTAAACCCAAGGGCAGTACCTAGGCCCACCAGGTTAGAGGCATCCCGCCGACTCAGCAGAGCCGCCAGGGTAATAATAACGCCTAGCTTGGCAAACTCAGAGGGTTGGATGTAAAAGCTGCCAATCCCAATCCAGGATTGAGCGCCGGAGCCCACCGTACCAATGAACATGACCAGGATAAGGGAGGCATTGATTAGAGCATAGATAATCAAATGCCACTGCTGCAGTAGCTCATAGCGCTGGCGAGCAATCCACAGCGATAGAGCCACGGCCAACACACCTAAAATTAAGTGGTTAAGGTCGTAGCGAATTGCTCCCAGGTCTTGCTGAACGCTACTGAGCACCAGGCTAGAAAAGCCGACCAGTAAGGTAGGCAACAAAAATAGCAACCAGTCTACCCCTGGCCAACCACTAACTAGCAGTCGCCAGCGTTTTTGAAATTGGATGTCTAACATGGCTAGGAGGCTAGGGCAGCAATAGAAACCTTGGCCGCTACCTGCTGAGCGATCGCCCATAGCGCTTTGGCCGAGGCCGACTCGGGGGCCTGCACCACAATCGGTAGGCCTTGATCACCCCCCTGTCGCACTAACATTTCTAGCGGCACACACCCTAACAAGGGTATGCCTAGTTCGGCAGCAATTTTTTGGCCGCCGCCAGAGCCAAAAATGTCGTAGCGCTTTTCTGGCTCATCGGGGGGAATAAAGACACTCATATTCTCAACTACTCCCAGCACCGGTACCTGAAGCTGCTGAAACATTCTCAACCCTCGACGAGCATCAGCAATGGCTACGTTTTGGGGGGTAGACACAATTACCGCGCCAGCCATGGGCACGGCTTGGGCAAGGGTGAGCTGGGCATCCCCTGTCCCAGGGGGCATGTCTACAATTAGATAGTCAAGGTTGCCCCACTGCACTTGATACAAAAATTGGCGGATAACACCGTTAAGCATAGGCCCACGCCAAATTACAGGCTGATCAGGGTCAATTAAGAACCCCATAGACACCATTTTGACGCCATGGTTAAAGGCTGGCTCCAAAACCTCCCCTTGCGGCCCCTGACGCACCATCACAGTGGCATCGCTTAGCCCCATCATCATGGGGGCATTGGGGCCATAGATATCGGCATCAATGAGCCCTACAGCGGCACCAGCCTGAGCCAGAGCAACGGCTACGTTAACGGCGACCGTACTCTTGCCAACACCGCCCTTGCCGCTAGACACGGCGACAATATTCTTCACCCCTTCAATGCCAGTACGGTCGGGCAAAGCCTTTTGCTGAGGGGTTTCCGCCGTTACCTCAATATCGACTGCTTCTACCCCTGGCAGGGTTCGCACGGCCTTCTCGCAGTCCTCCTTGATAAATTCTCGCAGCGGACAGGCCGGGGTAGTGAGCACCAGAGTAAAGCTAACCTGGCCATCGTGAATCGTAACATTACGAATCATATTCAGATCAACCAGGCTTTTTTGCAGTTCAGGATCTTGAACTGGGCGTAAAACCTCTAGTACGGAGTCGGAACTTAGAGTTAGGCTCATGGGATTGAAGGCAGGTTACCGCTGCGACACCAATAAAATAGCTTAACAGTCATTCAACTATCTTAAGGCGCGTAGTTGCCGATTGAGACAATCTGCCTGGAACCGGCTGCCCACCGGAGCCATCCCCTACCCCCTGGCCTTGCCCAGGTCGATAGAATCCATCCCCAGGAGAAGAATGGCCAGCCCTACAGTTCCGTTGCTTTAAGGGCAGCGCCAATTAACCCGACGTGGGGGGTCAACACAATGTGGACAGGCACCTTGTCCAGTAGAGGACTGACTCGACCTTTGTGGGTAAAAGCATCCATAAATAGGCCAGACGTCATGAGATCCATATTCTTGGCCGCAATTCCCCCGGCTACGTAGAGCCCTCCGTAGGGCAGGAGTTTAAGGGCCAAATTTCCCGCTTCGGCCCCGTAGGCTTCGACGAAGATGCTCATGGCTTTTTGGCAGAGATGATCCCCCGCCGCCGCCGCTGTTGCAATCACGGCTGCCGGATCGATCGTTTTGGTAGCCAACCCGCACTGTCGTTCCCAGGTGGTAATGGCCTCAGCCACATCGGGGGATTCTGCCGCAAAGGCCCGGTCGCGCAGAAATTGATAGATCGACACGATGCCTTGACCCGATACTACCCGTTCTGCCGAAACTCTTGAGATCTGGTGTTTATCCAACAAGTAGCGCGACAGTTGGAATTCCAGCTCCGAACGGGGTGCAAAATCGGCGTGGCCCCCCTCTGAGGGAAACACGACTGGCCAGGCGTCCTTGACCAGGGCAAACCCCTGCCCTAACCCAGTCCCAGCCCCAATTACAGCCACCGGCGCTTGGGGGTGAAGCTCGCCCTCTTGCAGCGTGTGGAGATCCTCCGGCTTGAGGCCAAACACACCATAGCCGACCGCTTCAAAGTCA
>CAYUBC010000320.1:0-5124 GCA_964442885.1 uncultured bacterium
AATTAGGCAAAACAAAGAGACCGGATAAAATGAACCCAGTCATCTCGACTTACCAGCTCTAAGTTGGGATGGTCAGGGGGCTTGAGGAGGGTCGGATCTCTTCAGGTCCCTGCCGGAATCATTCTCTGCAAAAACGAACATACAGGAAGTGCGACGAGAGTGCAACCGTATCGCAAGATTTTTTACTAGAGGTGGGGCGAGGACGACATAAAATCCATTCTTAGCCAAGAAAAACGTAGCGATTAGCACACTCGTAGAATGGGCAAAGCCTGCTGTATCACCCTTGCCATCCGTTTCCGCATCACCCTCGCCATTAGTTTCTGTATCGCCTTCACCATCGGTTGATAGACCAGTGCAATCAACCTGGTAATTCATCAGTACTGCTTCCACAGGAGAGAGCGTTTTTGTTGATAGCAGCAGTATTAAAAAGTCAACCGATGTAGTTGACTATACTTATAGAGCTGGAGGTGAGGTCTTGGTTGCACAAGCTGATTGCAATGGCGATCGATGCTATGTGAATAAATATGACAAATGGTATTCTCCCTCAAGTCAGGCAACCCAAGATATGCCGAGTTATGTTTGCAGGTCAACTTTATGAGTCAAATCCAACAGTTCACAGCCATTATTGAGCGTGAAGGAGACGGATATGTCTCTTTATGCCCACAATTAGACATCGCGAGTCAAGGCAATACGGTCGAGGAAGCTAGGAATAATTTGGCTGAAGCACTAGAGCTATTTTTTGAAGTTGCTGATCGATCTGAAATTAAGAGTCGATTGCACAGTGAAGTTTTTGTGACGAGTTTGGAGGTTATCGTTGGGTAGGTTACGAGTGCTATCAGCCCAAGAAGTGTGTAGAATTCTCGAACAACACGGATTTGTCAAAGTCCGGCAACGTGGGAGCCACATCATCATGCAAAAGCGCAATGAGGATTCGACAATAACTGTTCCTGTACCAAATTATGCAGAGATACGTATGGGCACTTTGCAGTCAATTATTCGGCAATCAGGCTTGTCTCGATCTTTGTTTGAGATCCCTTAGCAGCGCGAGGTCTAACAAGTCCCTGCACCGGAACGCTATGGTGTGGTTGATTGAGTTGTAAAGGATACTTGTGTCCGGTGAGCTTAATCGTTGACCTGCAAGAGCCCTTTTGGTATTAGGACTTAGCCAAAACTCAGATGAGTACAACCTCTCAAGCTGAATACATTGCCGCTTTGGTTGATTTACATCGTGGTCTTGACCATAAAGGGCCAGGTGACTTGGATTTCTCACGTCATATTTTGAGCAATCTTTCTACCGTGCCCCTCCAGCCGCGCATGGCTGATCTAGGCTGTGGAAGCGGTGCCAGTGCCCTGCTGCTGGCCCAGTACTACCAAAGCACTGTCATGGCGGTGGATGCCTCACCGGTGTTTATTGACGAACTCAAAGTTCGTGCAAAACAGCGTGGTCTTGAGCATCTCATCATTCCCATTCAGGGTGACATGGCTAAGCTCGATTGGCCAGTGGGTTCGCTTGACTTGCTTTGGTCTGAGGGGGCTGCTTATAGTCTTGGGTTTGAGCAGGCCCTTACACTCTGGCGATCGCTTCTGGCTAACAGCGGCATTGCCGTCATATCCGAGCTGAGCTGGTTTACGGAGGACGCGCCAGAACCTGCCAGGGCGTATTGGCAAAACGCCTATCCTGGGATGGGTAGCGAGGCTGAGAATAGTGATCGGGCTAATCGGTCTGGCTTTAGGGTACTTTTTACGCATCGGCTGCCCAGTCAGGCCTGGTGGGGCAATTATTATGACCCTCTTCGTGCGCGGATGCAGCAGATTGAAATCACTCCAATCATCCAATCAGTTATTCGTGAAACTGAAGAAGAGATGAGACTGTTTGAAAAATTCAGCGATTTCTATGGGTATACGTTCTATGTTCTGCAAGTTGCTTAGGACGACGGACGAGTGATTGCCCTTGTGATTAAAGATGCATTTTTTGTACGCCAAAGGTCAGCTTGAGGACTGAGACGGTCTTTTGTGCTGTTTGAATAAGACTGCCGTTGGCCAGACCATTGGCTCTGAACCCCTGACCCAATACGCCCAAGAGCAACTTCAAACGCCGTAGTCATTGGCCTGTTGTTGCGCCTGTAACCAGGTCTCCAGGGCGGCCCGATCGGTCAATTCCTCCAGGGCGGCGACCAGGGCTTCGGTTTGACTCGGCCCCAGCCCCTCAATCTGGGCGATCAGGCTGGCCTCCCACTGGTCAATTTCCTGGTTGAATCTTGCTCTCAGGGTTTGCCAGAGGTGCTGCTGGGTCTGCCTTAAGGAGCTTAGCCAGGCTTCTAAATCGGCTAATTGGGTAAAGTCCAACAGGGCTTCTCCTAGGTCCTCCAGTTGGGGCACCGACAGCGTGGCAATGGCATCTTGCCAATCGGTGGGTACCTGACCTAACCGGCGGGTGAGTTGCCGCCTAACCAGGATGACGCCCTCTTGCTGGAGCCCCTGCTGGAGCCCCTGCTGAAGCCCCTGCTCTTGCCCTTGTTGGAGTCCGTCTTCATAGAATTCCTGGAATACTCTGGTTTGCCTGAGGTCGCTGATACTGAGCATTGCGGCTATCTCCTCTCGATTGAGCCGGGGAAATTTATACACCACGATGGTTTCAATCAATTCTATTATCGCAGCGGCGTCCAGGGCTGGCAGTGGTACCCGTTGGGCTTGCGCCATCAGGGTTTGAGCCAGGCTGGCAGCCGTTTGCTCGGGTTCGACAATGAGCCGCACCAGCCCTACCCCAAGGGTGGTGGGTTCTGCATCGACCAGGTTTTCCAGGTAAACCCGCTGACATTGCCCGCTGGTCAGTAAACTGCCATAAGCGGTTAAGTCTTCAGATTCCAGATTAGCTTTGGGGTAGATAACCACAGCCTGCCAATGATTAACCTCTGGATGCTGATGGAGAAATAGAAAGATTTCAGCAAATAATCGTCGATACAGGCGCTCGTCTTTTTGAAACTGGACTTCGACAAAGTAGACAGGCTGCTCTGGTTGCTCATCTGGCGGGAGAAAAACGCCATCGATGCGGAAGGCCGTTTGCTTTAGTTCAACCGAGCTAAACCGATACTCCACGCCAACGGCGGTGGGTTGCCCAATCAGGTCGAAGAAAATGACCGGAGCCGTTTGAAACAGTAGGTAGAAAAGAGAGTCGGTTTTCAAATGAGACTAGGCAGGCAAGTAATTCAATTGTACCATTTTGGATTGACTAGGCCAATTGGGGCTGCGGGTAGTAGTCGGAGTCAAGGACTTTAACTCTCGATAATGGGGTGCGGCTTCCCTCAGGCCGAGGCATAGACCCGTGTATATAAATGTTAAATTGATAAAGCGTTGTCACCCAGCCCCCAGACATGCCCAAATCGGACGCCTCTGCTCAGAAATCCGCCGCTTCTCGTAACGGTCGAGGGGCTAAGGGGCAGAGCCATAGCACTGGCCTGGCCCATCACCATGCAGCTATCGACGACAATGTCATTCGGATTCGCGGGGCGCGCCAGCATAATCTGAAGAATCTGGATCTGGAGATTCCCCGCAACCGGCTGATTGTGTTTACGGGCGTATCGGGGTCGGGCAAGTCATCCCTGGCTTTTGATACCATTTTTGCCGAGGGGCAGCGGCGCTATGTGGAATCCCTCAGCGCCTACGCTCGTCAGTTTTTGGGCCAGGTGGATAAGCCCGATGTAGACGCCATTGAAGGGCTGAGTCCGGCCATTTCCATCGACCAAAAATCGACCTCCCACAACCCGCGTTCTACCGTGGGTACGGTAACGGAAATCTACGACTACCTGCGCCTGCTCTATGGTCGGGCTGGAGAACCCCACTGCCCCCACTGCGATCGCAGCATCTCTCCCCAAACCATTGACCAGATGATTGACCGGGTCATGGCCCTGCCTGATCGCACCCGCTTTCAAATTCTGGCCCCTGTGGTGCGGGGCAAAAAGGGCACCCATAAGAAGTTGCTGTCCAGTCTGGCCTCTGAGGGCTTTGTGCGAGTGCGGGTGAATGGGGAAATCCGCGAACTAACGGACAACATTGAGCTAGACAAAAACTACAGCCATAACGTTGACGTGGTGGTTGATCGCCTGGTTAAGAAGGAGGGCTTGCAGGAACGGCTGGCGGACTCTCTAACTACCTGTCTGAAGCGATCCGAGGGGATCGCGGTGATTGAGATTTTGGCCGAGAAAAGTCAGGAGGCCGGGGGGCAGGAGTCGGGAGCCTCTGGGGACGCGGCGGTTAAGGCGACTAATGTAGGGTCGTTGTCCGATCGGCTGCCCCAGGCGGCGGAGGGGGGAGGCAGCTACGGTCAGTTGAAGGAACTGGTTTTCTCCGAAAACTTTGCCTGCCCTGAGCATGGGGCCGTGATGGAGGAGTTGTCGCCACGGCTGTTTTCCTTTAACTCGCCCTATGGAGCCTGCCCTAACTGCCACGGGCTGGGCAGCCTACGGACGTTTTCAGCCGATTTGGTCGTGCCCGACCCGACTCTGCCGGTGTACGCGGCGATCGCCCCCTGGTCGGAAAAGGACAACACCTACTACTTCTCGCTGCTGTACAGCGTGGGTCAGGCCTTTGGCTTTGAAATTCAGACTCGCTGGGAGCAGCTTACCCCAGAGCAGCAGCATATCGTTCTCCATGGCAGCGAGGAGAAAATTTACATCGAGTCCGACTCGCGCTACCGTGACCGTAAGGGCTACCACCGCCAGTATGAGGGGGTGCTGCCGATTCTGGATCGGCAGTATAAGGAAACCACCTCCGAACTATACAAACAAAAGCTAGAGAAGTACTTAATTGACCAGGCCTGTGAGGTTTGCAAAGGCACCCGGCTTAAGCCAGAATCTAACTCGGTGCGCATTGGCCCTTACAGTATTAGCGACCTCACCAATGTGTCTATCCGCGACTGCCTGAGCCGCATTCGTACCCTGGTGGGTGAAGAGGGGGATGCTCCCAAACTGTCGGCCCGGCAGCTTCAGATTGGCGAGCTGGTGCTGCGAGAAATTCGCGCCCGGCTTCAGTTCATGATGGATGTGGGGCTGGATTACCTGACCCTGCACCGTACCGCTATGACCCTATCCGGCGGCGAGGCCCAGCGCATTCGCCTGGCCACCCAAA
>CAYUBC010000321.1:0-5114 GCA_964442885.1 uncultured bacterium
GGTCGTTTCATTCTCATTCTGAGACTGCTACAGAGTTTTCTGCACCACTAAGGGAGGCCGTCTGAGCAAAGCTGGCCTACCCGGCGGACAATCGCCTGATGGGCACGGGCTAGGCCCTTTACCCATCCTACGCAGAGGTTGGTTTTTTCTTAGGGAAGGGGGGCGGGAGTGGAGGGGCGGGGGGCGGGAGTGGGGGCTGAAACTTGATAGCCAAATTCCCTGCCTCTAAATCCGGCTAACTTCCCCGACAGTTGCCGTCAGCACATAGGGGATAGGCCGATGCGTAGGGCTGATCTCGTTTACCAAACAATTGATAGCGGTGGTCGCGCACGTAGCTGTAGACCTGGTCGCCAGTTTGCTTAGCACCGGGTAAGCTGCGATAGGCGTCAACCAGGAGTTGGCTCAGGGGTAGCAGGCGGCCAATCTCCTCGGCGGCATCGCTGCCTTGCCAGCGGCGGGTAGGATTGCTCTGCTCAATTAGTATCATCCCGGCTTCGCAGTCCTGGGGAGTTATGCCGTACTGGGCTAACCCCGGCTGATCTTGCATGGGTAGGTATTGAAAACGCTGCCCCCGATCAACAGTCTCCAACAACCGCACTAGATTGACACAAAGATTACAGTGGCTATCGTAAATTACGCAGTACATTATTGAGAACAAGGACAGGAACAATCCATATAGATCATAACCAGTTTTCTCCGGTGAGGGGGAGGCTATGCCCAAGGCTGTAGACCAGCCCCAACTGACCCAAATTAATTTAATGATATTATCTAACTATAGATTAAGCGCAATCTCAGGTTGGAGAGTAGCCCAGGGTTTTGGGGCCCTAAACCCCATAAAGTCTTAATTTATCAAGGTTCTTGTCCTACAATCTATAGCATCAAGTCCGTTCCTCAGTACCTGATAGCGGTGTCGGTTGGTTTAACCTATCTGCGTCAGGTTATCGTCACATCTGTGCCTCAACCTTAATTCATTTGCTCGGAATGCCCAGTACTAGCAGATAATGCAAACTATGTCTTTCATGGCCAGGGGCTTAGCCGACTGGCCCAGGTAGTGATATCGTTAACTGCACTGAACTAGTCCGCGATTCGCGCGGGATTTCTGGTTTTTAGAGTGAATGTTCACAGGTTTTTCGACTCTAAGCATCTACCCCCGGCAAGACAATGGTTGTAAAAAGATTGCTGGATGGGCGTTTTCAGTTCATCCGGGTGGTCAGCACTAAAAGCTACAGCAAAACCTATCTGATGATGGATCAAAACGATCCAGCTAAGGGAAAGTGCATTGTTAAACGCCTCCAGTTGCCCACCCAGAACCCGGTCACGCTCAAGTTTTTGACCGATTTACTGGATAAGCGGGTCAAAATTTTACAGCGCCTTGAAGACCGCGCCTGCTTAGAAAAGCGCCTGGCTGTTATTCAAGATAATCAAGATTTTTATTGGGTCAGGGGCTATGTGCCGGGGCGACCTTTTCAAGTTGATTTGTCGGAGCAGCGATCGCGCCCAGAGCCTGAGGTGCGGCAGTTTTTAATTGACGTGCTCAATATTCTGGAGATTATTCAAGAACATGGCATTGTCCATCAAAACCTACACCCCAACAACCTGATTCGCCATCAGACGGAGGGGCATCTGGTGCTGGTAGATTTTGGCCTTGTCCATGAGGCCACTCCCCGCGCACCCTGGGCCAGCCCTGGCGCAGAGGCCCCTAAGCCTGACGGCAACGAGGTTTACCTACCGCAGTTGCCGCCCCAGCAGGCTCCCCATTTCAATCCTGACCACTTTGCTCTGGGGATGATGGCGCTGCAACTGGCCACCGGGCTGTCGCGGGAGGCTCTGCCCTATCTGGAACAGGCTGATTTTTTGGATCAGGCCAAGCTCCAGTTAGACGAATGTTCTGCCCTTGGCGACGGGCTGAAGATGCTGCTGCTGGGGTTGTTGTCTCCTAACCTGGAAACCCAGACGGCACGCGCTAAGGATATCCTGCCCCGGCTGGCGGCCCCGACGCCCGCCTCTGAAAATGGTCTAGTGAATGGCGCGGGGTGGACAGCCGCCGCCCTGGATGAATCGGTGGCCAAGCTTAACGGTGGCTCTGCCCACTCCATGCCCTTGGCGGCGGCGACCGGTGCAGCGGCGACCGGGTCACTGCCGCCGTCAACGTCCCAGGGTAGTTCATCGCCGCCGCCAGCCCGACCACGGCGTCGGTCGCCGTCGATTGTGGCCATCACCCTGGGAGCGACCCTGGCCCTGCTCACCCTAGGATTTTTTGCATTGCAAATACCCAAACGACTGGCCATTGCCCGACTGACTCAGCAGGCCGAAAGTGCCGAGCAATCCGGGCAAGTTCAGGCCGCCATTGGTTACCTCGACCAGGTGATTCAGCACCAGCCTGAGAATAGCGAAACCCTGGCCCAACGGTCTGAGTTGCTGTTGAAAAATGGCCAACAGGAGCAGGCCCTGGATGATTTAACCCGCGCCATTCAGGCCGAGGACAACTCCTCTGAGCTGTATTTTAAGCGGGGCAATTTGCGCTCTGACCTGGGGGATTTGCAGGGTGCGATCGACGACTACACGACCGCTATAGAACTCGACCAGAGCTATAGCGAAGCCTATCTGAACCGAGGCAGCGCCCGGGCAGACCTAGGGGATGAAACTGGGGCAGTAGACGACTACACAAAGGCCCTGGAAGTTACCGATGATCCGGAAAACCAGGCGATCGCTTATCTCAACCGCTGTCTGTCTCTATCTAATTTAGAGGATTATGCGGCGGCCCTGGCCGATTGTTCTGAGGCGATTAATTTACGGCCTGGCAATGGCTATGCCTACGGCAACCGAGGGTTGGTTAAACGGCAACTAGAGGATTTTCAAGGTGCAATTCAGGATTTCACTATTGCGATTCAAATCAATCCAGACAATCCAGAGCCTTACTACAATCGGGGCTTAACTCGGCAAAGTTTGGGCGATTTGAGCGGAGCTATGGCGGATTTTAATCAGACCATTAAGCTCAACCCAAATCACCCCTTTGTCTACTATGATAGGGGGCTTCTGAATGCCGCTTTGGGAGAGGTCGATGAGGCCATTTCTGACCTTGAAAAAGTGGCTAGTGCCTGTTTAGAAGTGGGTCGTGTAGGCTGCTTCGACGACGCCCAATATCAGCTTCAGAAGCTCCGAGAAACCAGGGGAGCTACCCCCTAACGAACCCGTTGGCGGTGCCCACTACCAGATCGTTTTCTACCCTGACTAACAACTTGAGAGACTTGAGTTTTGGTAGCGTTGAGGGTTTCAGCAGCGTCAGACGTTGCTTCAGCCTTGGGTAAAAGCCCCTGAACAGGCATTGGTAGAATACTCAACCCAGTCGTCATAGCCGTAATCACGTACAGAGAATAACGATGCAGCATAATGGTACGTCAAAAGGGACATTTCCCTTTTCTGCCATCCCATTAAGAATCCAGCCATTTCCTTAGGGTTGCCCGTAAGAAACTCATGAATTAGATTGGGCTTCTTTGAAGATTGAGGTAGAGAATGATTTAAGCGCCTTTTAACCCTTGACGGGTCTCTCTCATTGGGTTAACTACTGCACAGAAAAACCCAACGTTAAGATTTATCCTGGAACGTATACAACGTGTTGGCCCATCGTGCTACGGCCAGCGTTCGGCAACAGGATGCAAAGCGGTTAGGAGAGGCTATGTACAACCTGACAGTGGTAATTATTGGAGCC
The DNA here is from genome assembly GCA_964442885.1 of uncultured bacterium. Taxonomy (GTDB): domain Bacteria; phylum Cyanobacteriota; class Cyanobacteriia; order Phormidesmidales; family Phormidesmidaceae; genus Nodosilinea. Next base: position 3,710 of record CAYUBC010000321.1, read on the forward strand.
GGTATTGGCGGCCTGACCACAGGAATCGCGATGCAGCAAGCGGGCTACCAGGTCGAAATCTACGACCGAGTCTCCGAACTGCGTCCGGCAGGGGCTGGGATTTCCCTCTGGTCAAACGGGGTTAAGGTACTCAACCGGCTGGGGCTGGGGGAAAAACTGGCGGCCATTGGGGGCGAAATGAATACGATGGAGTACCGCAGCCACACCGATGAACCGCTCAGCTACATTGACCTGCATCCCCTGTTTGAGCGGGTAGGGCAACGGCCTTACCCCGTCGCCCGAACGGATTTGCAAGCCATGCTCCTGGCCGAGGTTGGCCCTGAAAATGTGCATCTGGAAATGCCCTGCGTCGCCGTTGAGCAGGACGAACACTCAGCCACAGCAGTTTTTGAGAACGGCCACCGAGCTACGGGGGATCTGGTCATTGGGGCCGATGGCATTCGCTCTGCGGTGCGTACCTACGTGCTGAATCGGCCCGTGGAGCGCCGCTACGCTCGCTACGTGAACTGGAATGGCCTGGTAGCCGCCCATTCTGACCTGTGCGCTAGGGATCGGTGGGTGATTTATGTAGGCGATAGCCAGCGAGCCTCAATGATGCCCGTGGGAGGCAATCGCTTCTACTTCTTCTTTGGTGCGCCCATGGAGGAAGGCACCCGGGTAGACCCGCCCCACCGTCGTGATGAGCTGGCTAAAATTTTTCAGGGATGGCCGCCTGCGGTGCAGAATTTGATTCAGGCGATTGACCCAGAGGCCACCAATCGCCTCGAAATTGGCGACATTGACCCGCTGGAACGCCTGGTGCGGGGGCGCATTGCCCTCCTGGGCGACTCTGCCCATGCCACAACTCCCACCCTGGGCCAGGGCGGCTGCCAGGCCATCGAAGATGCCGAAGTGCTGACCCGGTACCTGGTTACGACTAACCTTAGCGTGGCCGACGCCCTTAGCCGCTACGAAAAAGCCCGCAAAGACCGCACCGCCGAACTTGTGCTCAAAGCCCGCAAACGCACCAGCACCATCTACGGCCACGAGCCTGCCGCTACTCAGCAGTGGTACCAAGACCTGAAGCAAGAGCCGCCGGAAGCGGTGATTAATGCCCTGGCTAACGTAATTTTGGCCGGCCCCTTGGGGTAATGGCCCAAATTTTGCCTTTTGAATTTTGCCTTTTGAATTCAAAAAGGTAGCCTTGCGACTTACCACGCTTTAGGCTGAAACTGCTCATCGTTGAGCATCACCACACTGTCCCCCGATTGGGCCAGCACAGATAACCCCTGACGGTAGGCATAGCGATCGGCCCCCGACTCAATGCCAATGCCTGCCACCGCGCCATAAATCTGCATCGCCGCATACTCCGGGAAAAAGGTGCGAAATTGTGCCAGGTTGCCCACAAACTCTTTGACGTCCTCAA
>CAYUBC010000322.1:0-5112 GCA_964442885.1 uncultured bacterium
CGAAAACCACGGGCCAACTGCGCAGACCCCCGCCGCCGGTGAATTCTGCCGTTAGGCTGCAAGGCAATATACCTCCCATGTCTCCATCCCTCGAGTTTCCCGAAGCAGTACCTAAACTCACTTGCGACAGGTTGAGCCTACGTGAGTTGACTGAGTCCGACGTCCCAGGGTGGTTCGCGCGAGCGATTGACGCGGAATCAGCCGACTTGGCGGGCGATCCTATTCCAGAGTCTATAGCCATGGGCACTGTGTGGTTGGAACGGCATCGAGAGCGGTTCCGCCAACGCGCCGCCATTCGCTGGGCTATTGTCGAGAAAGCAACTTCCGACAGCCTAGGAACCATTGGCTTGACCATCTTGCCCCATGATCATCGGATCGCCGATCTCGGCATCGTGATCGGACGTGCCGCTTGGAACCAAGGGATCGGCACCGCCGCCACGAAGCTCGTACTCGACTATGCGTTCAGTAGGCTCGGCTTAGCAGAAGTTCAAGCTGAAGTGCTTCAACGTAATCTGGCTTCTATTCGACTGTTCGAGAAAGTCGGCTTCCGACGGCTTGGCATGCCTCCTAGGGATGAGCAATCGCCCTGCGAAGCTGACGCTTGCTTCCTGTACGTACTCTCGAACCCCGACTTCAGTGCCGCCTACTCCCGATCGCTGGGGTAGCTCGAACGTTGGATAGAGGCTCTGACGCCGACAGACCAGTACCAGCCTAGATCATAGAGCGCCGCACTAGCCCATAGGTCATCAAGGACACGGTCAATTGAATTACCGTGAACCCAAGTACATAGGCCACCAGTAGGGTTGTCTCAGCTCCGATGATGGCTTCGGCGTAGGCATAGCCGTGAAACAATCCGGCGGCTGCAGCCAACCAGACGGTAGCGACGGGGCTGAGTTGACGACCTATAGCCAACAGCAGACCAAAGAGCAGTACCGACCCTGCGACGAAAAGCTCTGGGACAGGAAGAGTGAGGGAGCTTAAGTGCAGGCCAGTGCCAGCCAGTGTTGCCAGAGTAAACGATAGGGGTAGAATCCATGCCTGACGCTGAGTAGCGGCCAGCCAGCCGATGATAACCAAAAAGGCAAGATGATCCAACCCGATGATTGGGTGAGCCAACCCAGAGATAAACCCTTCCCAAAGGTTAGTCGGTAGGCGGTTATCCATGCCGTGATGGGCCAGGGCAGGGGCCGCCAGAGTCAAGCTAGCGATCGCGCTACCTAACAGCCCAATTGGCAATCTCAGGCGACATAAGTCAGGACGTTGATAATAGGACATTAATCTGTACCTCGCAGATGTAAATGAGCAACGAGCATCGGCGGGCATTCTGACTTAGAGAATTTTGGAGCTTAGACGGGTACAAAGCCAAAATTGCAGATTCAAAATCGCAAATTCAAAATTCCTTCACAGCTGCGGGACAGCGCCGGATTCACACCGAACTTTCCCCCTTACCTTCAACGGCTAATCCCCGTTGAAACCGACAATCTGTCATGCAGCATACCATTCTGCTGGATATACCAAGGGGAGTTGGCTTAAGTTTGGGCTATCGGGCCTGTCTGCCTTTTCAATTTCTATGGTTGTTGGCAAAGCTAATGCGGGTACCAGCCCAGTTGAGCTTGTTGCGCAGGGTGCCGTAGTAGGAATAATCCTGCCGCAGGATAATGAACTGGGTCATAGCGTCGGCCATGCGCACATCGACCCGCTGGCCGGGCCAGATGGCCGTACCCAGGACGCCATCCGTCCACAGTTTGGTGCTCAGGTCGGGGTCGGCCAGGGGCCATACGCTGACCACCGACCCTGGCGGTAGCACAATCGGACGACTGGACAGGCTGAGCGGGCAGATGGGGGTCACCACAATGGCGTCCATACCGGGGTGGATGATCGGGCCGCCTGCGGCCACCGTATAGCCCGTTGAGCCAGTGGGAGTGCTGATTAGTAAGCCATCCCCCTGGTATTGATCGACTACCTCGCCGTCGATTTCCATTTCCAGGATGGAGGTGATCATTCGATCTGGAGAAGCGGGCTTAATCGCCATTTCGTTGAGGGCCAGGAAGCGATCGCTCATCGGCTCCAGATTTGAACGCCCGCCCTGAAAGACCTGAGCCTGTAGCATCATCCGCCGTTGAACAGCGAAGCGATCGTGCAGGAGTCGTTCCCACACGGCCTGGGTATCATCCATTTGTTCTGAAGTCTCGGTTAAAAACCCAAGATGTCCGCCAATGTTAACGGCCAGGATGGGAATGCCCTCCGGAGCCAGGTGGCGAGCTGCGGTTAGGGCCGTGCCATCGCCCCCAAACACAATGGCCAGGTCGATGGGGTGGCTAACGGAGGCTAAAAATACTGGGTAGGGATTATCCTTAGGGCCACTCGGCCCCCGCAGCACCTGGCAACCCAGGGCCTCTAGCTCGTGGGCACACTTTTCGGCCCACTGCTGACTGAGTCGATTGCCAGCCTTATGAATAATAATGACTTGCTTGAGTTGCACAGCGGTGGGGCACAACCCGGTGCCAAAACGTCATGGGTTTAAATACACGTGTAGAGAGAGCCTAGTCTGCCCTCTCTACACTTCAGCAAAACTCTAGCCTATTCCCTGCCGATGCGCCACCTTTGGGCAGCCAGCCAGGGCTACCATTTCAGCAGGTTAAATTGCTCCATGTCCACAGTGTCACGGTTGCGGTAAATGGACAGGACAATGGCCAGACCCACAGCGGCCTCAGCCGCTGCAATACTGATGACAAACACCGCGAAGACCTGGCCTTTAACCCCAACCGGATCCAAATAGTTGGAAAACGCCATCAGGTTAAGGTTAACCGCATTCAGCATCAGCTCAATGGACATCAAGACTCGAATGACGTTACGGCTGGTCACCAACCCGTAGACACCAATGCAGAATAGGGCAGCCGCGACTAGTAGAAAGTACTCAAGTTGCATAGGGTTGAGGATGTAAAACGGGACTAGGAATCAGTCAAATCGCCCAGGGAGGTGGGCAACGAGGATACCAGCTCGCGAGGGCGCTCTGGCAGTTGCAGAGCTTCGCTTTCCGGCTCCCCAGGAGCAACATCGGGAATCAGTTCGCGACGAGCCAGCACAATGGCCCCAATCAGCGCAATTAGCAGCAGCACAGAGGCCAGTTCAAAGGGCAACAGATAGTCAGAGAAAAAATGCTTGCCAATCTCCACGATGGCCAATTCCCCGGCAGGAACCAGGGTGGAAATCGCCCAGGGGGTGTTAATGACTGAAACGGTCAACAGGGCGAATAGGCCAGCACAAACCCCCGCTGTCGCCACCTGGCTCAGCCAGGCACGCTGAACCGGCAGGAATGGCTGGCGTTTGTTGACCAGCATAATCCCAAACAAAATCAGCACGTTGACCGCACCAACGTAGACCAACACCTGAGCCGCTGCCACAAATCCAGCATTAAGCAGGATATACATGCCGGCCATACTGATAAACACGCCCCCCAGCAAAAAAGCTGAGTAAACGATATTTTCCAGCAGGACTACGCCCACGGCGCTGCCCAGCATCATGGCTGAGAGTACGCCAAACGCAACCAGTTGAACCCCTTCCGCTAACGTCACTAGCTTGTACTCCTAGTAAAGTGTGAACTCTGGCGTTGCTACCCAAACAGCAAATCTCAATCAAGCCTGAGAGCCTAGGACTGTGGCCCGGTTTCAGCTTCCTCTAAAATCTCTTGAGGCAGCTTACCGGCCCGGCGAGAGTTAGCCGGTAAATCGTGAGGATCCATAACGCCCTTGGGCAGGTAAGCCAGTTCGCGCAGGGGGGTCACCATCGGATCTTGAGTGACCTTGTAGGGTAAGCGACCCAGAGCGACGCTATCGTAGTTGAGCTCGTGGCGGTCGTAGGCGGCTAGCTCGTACTCCTCGGTCATGGAGAGGCAATTAGTTGGGCAATATTCAACACAATTGCCGCAGAAAATACAAACCCCAAAGTCAATACTGTAGTGTTTAAGGGTTTTCTTTTTGGTGGCCTTGTCAAAGTCCCAATCTACCACGGGCAGGTTGATGGGGCAGACCCGGACGCACACTTCGCAGGAGATGCACTTATCAAACTCAAAGTGAATCCGCCCCCGAAAGCGCTCTGATGGAATGAGCTTTTCGTAGGGGTACTGCACGGTAACGGGACGACGACTCATGTGGTCGAAGGTGACCGACAGCCCCTGGCCAATGTATTTAGCCGCCTGAAAGCTCTCCTTCGCGTAATCACCGACCTGTTTCAGAAAACCCAGCATAGAAAAACCTCCAACGTTCTAGCGTGTTGCGACTGAGCGGTTCGAATGAGGCATGGCCATCTAACTATCGTGTCCTGCGAAAATCCTATCGAGTTCTGGGAATTAGCCCGCCCTGGGAATAGTGGCTTAGCCGCCAAAGGCAAAGGGGAAAGCTAGCTTAAGACCAGCCGTCAAGAGCAGATTTACCAGGGCAACCGGCAGCAAAAACTTCCAGCCAAAGTCAAGCAGTTGGTCAATGCGCACCCGAGGTACTGTCCACCGTAGCAGAATAGCGATAAAGACCAGGGCATAGGCCTTGAACAGCGTCATCATAATGCCGATAGAGGCCGTGATCACCTGGAACCAGGGTGCAGTTTCACTGACGCCGAACAGACTGGCCAACCAGGTCACCGATACTGGGAAACTCCATCCTCCCAGGTACAAAATCGACACAATTAGGGCCGACAGCACCAGGTTAACGTAGGAGCCGACGTAGAAAAGGCCAAATTTCATGCCGGTGTATTCGGTTTGATAGCCTGCCACCAGTTCCTCTTCGGCTTCAGGCAAGTCAAACGGCAAACGCTCACACTCAGCCAGAGCGGCAATCCAAAAAATCAGAAAACCAGCGGGCTGACGCCAAATATTCCACCCCAAGATGCCATAGCCAGACTGCTGACCAACAATATCAATGGTGCTCAGGCTATTAGACATTAGCACCACGGCTAGCACCGCCAGCGCCATGGGAATTTCGTAGCTGATAGACTGAGCAGCGGCCCGCAGTCCACCCAGCAGGGAATACTTATTATTAGACGAGTAGCCCGACATCAACAGGCCAATGGGCGCAATGCTGGAGAGGGCAATCCACAGAAAAATGCCCACGCCAATAT
>CAYUBC010000323.1:0-5106 GCA_964442885.1 uncultured bacterium
TTCCTGCCCTGCGCAAAGACGTGCTGGCCAAGTGCTACGGCGGCGACATTTCCCGGAAGAAAAAGCTGCTGCAAAAACAGGCTAAGGGTAAAAAGCGCCTGAAAGCCATTGGCACCGTGGATGTGCCTCAAGAAGCGTTTATGGCGGTACTGAAGCTGTCCTAGTACCGCTACGCGGAGTTCAAAATGCAAAATTCAACGTTTCGTGTAGGTTGGGTGAAACGAAGTGTTCGCGCAGCGTCTCCAGAGGAGAAAACCGAACAGCAGCAGGCTTTTTGGGCTTCCGCTAGGGCTTACCCAACCTACAAATTGAGGTTTAACAGACCACTAGCTTCAAAACTGCTGCGTCCAGTTCTAAGCTAGTGCTGGGAAGGTTCAGTAGTTTTTCTGAGGCGTACCCAAAAATCGCTGTAAAGAGACGGTAAATTGACCTAGTTCATGATCCTAGGATTCCAGGCCAGGGTTTATGATGCCTTGAAGAAACTAGCTCTGCTCAACCCTAGGATTGGTCAAAGGCTCACGTTTTTGATAGGGTATCTAATCGGTCGGGCACTTTTTATGCAAACTAACCCTGATGTCTAGGCTATCAACCTATGAGAATTCTTGTAACAGGGGGAGCCGGGTTTATCGGTTCTCATTTAATTGATCGATTAATGGCAGAGGGCCACGAGGTGATTTGCCTCGATAATTTTTACACTGGGCGCAAGCACAACCTGCTGAAATGGTTTGACAGCCCATACTTCGAGCTGATCCGCCACGATGTCACCGAGCCGATTCGCCTGGAGGTCGATCAGATTTATCACCTGGCCTGCCCGGCGTCGCCGGTGCATTACCAGTACAACCCGGTTAAAACCATCAAAACTAACGTGATGGGCACCCTTAATATGCTGGGCCTGGCCAAGCGCGTTAAAGCCCGGTTCTTGCTAGCCTCTACCTCCGAAGTCTATGGCGACCCAGAGGTACATCCCCAAACCGAGGACTATCGCGGCAATGTTAACCCGATTGGCATTCGCAGTTGCTACGACGAAGGCAAACGGGTGGCCGAAACCCTGGCCTTCGACTATCATCGGCAAAACAATGTTGATATTCGGGTAGCCCGAATCTTCAATACCTACGGCCCCCGCATGTTGGAAAACGACGGTCGAGTGGTCAGCAACCTTGTGGTTCAGGCTCTGCGCGGCATTCCCCTAACGGTCTACGGTACCGGCTCTCAGACCCGCAGCTTTTGCTATGTCTCTGACCTGGTAGATGGGCTAATGCGGTTGATGAACGGCGATTACATCGGCCCCGTTAACCTGGGCAACCCCGATGAGTACACGATTCTACAACTAGCCCAAACCATTCAAACCATGGTCAACCCCGGCGTAGATTTGGTCTACAAGCCGCTGCCCCAGGATGACCCGCAGCGCCGTAAGCCCGACATTACCCGGGCTAAAACGTTTTTGAACTGGAGTCCGTCAGTTCCTCTGCAAGAGGGTTTAGCGTTAACCATAGACGATTTTCGCCACCGCATTGGCCAAGACAGTGTCGCCCCTGCATCGCCGTCAATGGTTCAAGCCTAGACTTTATCCTGACTTAAAACAGGGATTACTAGGAGCAACGGTGCATCCATGGGGCTTTCTGCATTGTAATTGGTCTCCGGCTGAGGCATATCTGCTCAGACTGAGATGGGCTCGACGTCATTATGAGGGTTATTAGATTATGCGTGTATGTGTTATTGGAACCGGTTATGTAGGTCTGGTTACTGGCGTGTGCTTGGCCCACATTGGCCACGATGTTCTCTGTATTGATGTCAACGAAGAGAAGGTCAAGCTGATGCAGTCGGGGCAATCCCCCATTTTTGAGCCAGGGCTGTCTGAGCTAATGAAGTCATCGATGGCGGCAGGCCATCTGCACTTCTCCACTGACCTGAAACAGGGGGTAGAGCATGGGGAAATTTTATTCATTGCCGTTGGCACACCGGCCCTACCAACCGGGGAAAGCGACACTCGCTACGTTGAGGCCGTGGCCAAGGGAATTGGCACTCACCTCAACGGTGGCTACAAGGTAATTGTGAATAAATCCACCGTGCCCATTGGCTCCGGTGACTGGGTTCGCATGATTGTGCTGGATGGCGTGGCCGAACAGCAGAAGGTTCCTGTAGCTGTGGGAGGCTCTGCCCTGCCCCATCCTGAGATTGTGGCTGACTTTGATGTGGTCAGCAATCCTGAATTTTTGCGGGAAGGCTCTGCCATTTACGATACCTTCAACCCCGATCGCATCGTTCTGGGCAGCAACAGCCCCCGCGCCATTACCATGATGCAAGAACTCTACGCCCCGATTGTCTCCGGTGGCTATCGTGAGCAGCCCGGTGGCGAGCCGGTGCCGGTACTGGTAACCGACCTGAGTTCGGCGGAAATGGTGAAGTATGCCTCAAATTCGTTTTTAGCCACCAAAATTAGCTTTATCAACGAAATGGCCAATATCTGCGATCGGGTCGGTGCCGATGTCACCCAGGTGGCAGCGGGGATTGGGCTCGACTCTCGCATTGGCAAGAAGTTCTTGCAGGCGGGCATTGGCTGGGGCGGCTCCTGCTTTCCTAAAGATGTGGCTGCCCTCATTCATACCGCCGATGACTATGGCTACGATGCCCAACTGCTAAAGGCCGCGGTAGATGTGAACAACCGCCAGCGACAAATTACCCTGGAAAAACTCCAGCAAGTTCTCAAAATCCTCAAGGGCAAAACCGTGGGCCTGCTAGGGCTGACCTTCAAACCCGACACCGACGATATGCGCGATGCCCCCTCCCTGATTTTGATTGAGCAACTCAATCGTCTGGGAGCCAAGGTCAAAGCCTATGACCCCATTGTGTCTCAGAGCGGCGTCAGCCACGGCCTGAGCGGGATCATTGTAGAAAATGATGCCATGCACCTGGCTGATGGCTGCGATGCGCTGGTGTTGGTGACCGATTGGGCCCAGTTCAAAGACCTCGATTATGGCGCGATGGCTCAACGCATGAACAGCCCAATTATGATCGATGGCCGCAACTGCCTGGATCGCGAGGCCATGATTCGGGCCGGGTTCCAGTATCTGGGCATTGGCCGTTAGCAATTGGCCTGAGGCTATCACTATCTTGGTTACTGAAGGCTTCTCTCTAATTGAGAGAGGCCTTTTTTGCCGTCAGTTTTGGGGATTAATGCGATTAGCCAGCAGTGCTACCAGAACCATCGGTAGTGCTACACCCAGACAAAACAGCCACTGGTTCAAATTGAGCGGAGTAGTAGAAAACAGCAGGTTCATCACCCCCACCTGGCTAAATATCACCTGGAGCGCTACGGCCACCAGAATGCCATAGCCAATCGCCGAGGCATTCCCCAGGGGCACCGACACGCCACGCAACCGGGCAACAACAGAGGCCCAAAACTGGCTAATGCTCAGTAGATAGAGAATTCGCCCGGCGACCAGGGCTTGAATAGCCATCGTGCGGGCCAGGGGGATATCGCCCGTGGTGCGGCGAATCCACTCAAAAACGCCAAAGATCAAAACCCAGTTAAAAACAGAAATCAAGGCGATGCGCTTTAATAAATCCTTTGATAGGAGGGGCTGATTGGGATGCCGGGGAGGACGGCTCATTAATTCGGGAGACTTGGGCTCAAAGGCCAGGGGCACGGTCATGGCGATGGAGTTCACCATATTTAGCCACAGCACTTGCAGAGCCAGAATTGGCAGCACATCCCCCCGGCCAATTAGCACGCTGAGCAAAATCGTCATCGACTCGCCGCCGTTGACCGGCAAAATAAAGGCAATAGCCTTCGTCAAGTTGCGAAACACGTTGCGCCCTTCCTCTACCGCCGCTTCTATAGAGGCAAAGTTGTCGTCTGTGAGGATCATATCGGCGGCTTCCTTAGCAACCTCGGTGCCGGCTTTACCCATAGCAATGCCAATGTCGGCCCGCTTCAGTGCTGGAGCATCGTTGACGCCGTCCCCCGTCATGGCCACAATATGGCCTTTCGACTGGAGCGCTTCTACCAGACGCAGCTTTTGCTCTGGGGCCACGCGGGCAAATACCGAGCCATTTTGGGCAGCGTTGGTGAACTCGCCAAACTCCAGATTAGCGAGATCCTGACCGCTGTAGGCCACAACGGTTTCGGTAGGGCTGAGACCCATGCGATCGGCAATGGCGGCGGCTGTGACTTGGTGGTCGCCGGTAATCATCTTGACTTCAATCCCTGCTGATTGGCAGACCTGGACGGCCCGAATGGCCTCTGACCGGGGCGGGTCGATCATACCCTGGAGCCCCAGGAAGACCAGCCCGGTTTGCAGATCAAGATGATCGATGGTGTCTTGCCGTACCCACTGGTGGGCAAAGGCCAGCACCCGTAATCCATGGGAGGCCATGCGTTCAGCCTGAAGAAAAATAGCCTCTGGATCGAGGGGAATTTCCACCCCATCGGTTAGCAGGTGGCGATCGCAGCGTTCTACCACGGCTTCTACCGCCCCCTTCAGCAGCAGCAGTTGCTGGTTGTCTGCCTGGTGCAGGGTGGCCATGTACTGAAACGCCGACTCAAAGGGGATACTATCGAGCCGGGGATGCCTCTGCTTCAGGCGATTCAGGTCAAACCCAGCTTTGTCAGCAGCTACCAGCAAGGCTCCCTCCGTAGGGTCACCCACCACAGTCCAATGCTTGTTTTTGTGCTCGAGGTGAGAGTCATTGCAGAGCAGCCCTGCCTGGAGACAGTAGTAGAGGGGCTGAGGTAGTTGCGCAAAGGGCACCGGCTGATCTTCCCCATCCCGCAGTTCGCCGTGGGGAGCATAGCCTTCCCCCGTCAGGGTGTAGTGGTGTTCTCCGGCGTAGATGGCCTGCACTGTCATCTGGTTTTCGGTCAGGGTGCCGGTTTTGTCAGAGCAGATCACCGTTGCGCTGCCCAGGGTTTCTACCGCTGGCAACTTACGGACAATGGCATGGCGGTTGGCCATGCGCGATACGCCAATGGCCAGGGTAATGGTGACAACGGCGGGTAGCCCTTCTGGGATAGCGCTCACGGCCAGGGCGACAGCGGCTTCAAACATCTCCATGGGGGAATTGCACCAGCCCAGCCCAATGGCCAAGGTAAGGGCCGACACCGTC
>CAYUBC010000324.1:0-5093 GCA_964442885.1 uncultured bacterium
GGGGTACGCCAACCTCATGTCCAGAGATTGAATAAACCAGAAAACCGCTCCCTAAATTGGGGCTATAAACTGGGATCTATAAATCGGGCGCATCGGGCAGTAGCGGGTGGTCGTCGTTGGCCTCAATGGTGGTGGTCACCTCGTTGTTGTCTAACACCATCTCTGGGTCAAAGTTGAGGCCCAGCACCTGCACCAGCGCATCTTCATCAGAGTTGAGCTGGTAGAAGGGCACCATCAGGTTAGACAGCTTAGGCTCCAGGGCGTTGACCACCCCCAAAATCAAAAAGGAGGAAGGCCGCCGACCACCATCGGGAGTGCGAACCGAGGTCTGCTGCATTTGCAGGGTTAGCCAACCGCGATTGGCTTGCACATAGTCCAACCATTTCTGGCGGATGACCTGGGTAAAGTTCTCGAAAAAGGCCATAATCCTGACTCTTTGCGAAATTGCCTATAGGTAGCGTCCGGTATGAACGGCTGCGTACCGATGATAATGCAGCGATTCAGGATTAGAACTTCATTCAGCAGGATTTTTGATTTTTGCAGCACAGATTCAGTTATCTTGCGTAGCGTTAAACGTCACCTCCTTTCCAGTTCAGCCGTAGGGTGTATTCGCAAAGCAATGCACCCCCAACAAGACGAAGAAAACTCAAACCATCATCAAATCCATCTCCTCTACGTCCTGCTTGGGTGCACCCGCCGGAGGATTCAGGTAAAAGTCCGACAGCAGGCTAAACAGGTCGCGATCTGGGGTTTCCTGGGGCACTACGCCCTCAGGACGAGCCAGAACCTGATCAGCAATATTCAGGTAGTACTGGCACACCGGCTCCAGGGAGGGATCGCTCTCGGCCATTTCAAACACCGTCTTGCCCTTGACGCGGGAAATGCGGATGTCTTCGATCAGGGGCAGAATCTCCAGCACGGGCATGGGCACATGCTCCACGTACTTATCAATTAAGTCGCGCTTGGAGGTGCGGTTGCCAATTAACCCCGCCAGCCGCAGGGGATGGGTACGGGCCTTCTCGCGCACCGAGGCGGCAATCCGGTTGGCAGCGAACAGGGCATCAAAGCCGTTGTCAGTAACGATCATGCAGTAGTCAGAATAGTTGAGGGGGGCCGCAAACCCGCCACAGACCACATCCCCCAGCACGTCAAAGAGAATCACATCAAACTCGTCAAAGGCGTTGAGTTCCTTCAGCAGCTTCACGGTTTCGCCCACCACGTAGCCACCGCAACCTGCCCCTGCCGGGGGGCCGCCCGCTTCAACACAGTGAACGCCGCCATAACCCTTGTAAATCACATCCTCAGCCCACACGTCTTCGTAATGGAAGGATTTTTCTTGCAGCGTGTCGATGATCGTGGGGATCAGAAAGCCGGTCAGGGTAAAGGTGCTGTCGTGCTTGGGGTCGCAGCCAATTTGCAACACCTTGCGGCCCCGCTTAGCCAGCGCCACAGAAATGTTGCAGCTAGTGGTGGACTTGCCAATGCCCCCTTTTCCGTAGACAGCAAGCTTGAGCGTTTGATTTTCCATAGGACGAGGAGAGAGGAGAAAGGAAAGAAAGAAGATAAAAGCAGGAAGACAGAAAAACCGAAATGGTCGGATGGGCGCTAGTCAACGGGTTAAGTCTCGTAGGGTGGGCAATGCCCACCAACTCAGGAGCATTCCAGGCGTCTAACTCCGTCAAACCCAGCCCAGGGGAGAGCCGATTCTCAGGGCGCAAGGCCCACTAAAACACAGGGCTTACCCGCTGGACTGAACTCTGACAGTTAACAAACTTGGTCTACGACAGCGGCCTGACGCAGCCCAGGGTGTTTCGGCTATTGGATTATCGCCACACCCGCCGTCCCTTGGAAAGGGGGACTGTGAATGGACTAGGCTCCAAAACAGCATTACACAGCTTTAGGAACATCAGGAAGACGCCCATAGCATCTCATCGTCTAGGAAAAGACATAGAACCTTTTAATCAGGATTTGTGTTTTGAATTAAATTAAATTGGAACAATAGCAAAACTTTCTCGGCCAATCATCGACCTCATCCCAAGGCAGGGCGAGGGGAGAGCAGGGCGGCTCTAGACTCGCATTGGCAGGCTTAGGAAGGATTTCAGGTTCGCGACAGCACCTTACTACCCTAGGCAGGGGCAGCTGATGGCAGCCTCCTGGCCTGAGCTGAGGAATTTCCTATAGATTCGTAACTATTTTGTTTATGCAACGAAATGTTGCAGTTTGGTCTTGGCCAGGATAAAAACGCATTGAGTCCATAGAGCAGCGGGCTCAGGTCGCTAACGCTTTGATTAAATTAGATTTGCGCTCTGACCTGGCAGCATTGCTGGCAGAACTCTATGCTCAGCCTCCCGCAGAGGTCATAAAGTCCAGGTTTAAGGAGTGACTTCTAGATTTTTGCGATCAATCAAGAGGGCTAGGGGTTGAGGCAGCGGCTGAATGTGGCGCGGCAGAGTAATGGAAAAGGCTGAGCCCTGCCCTGGTTGGCTGGTCACGGTAATTGTGCCACCCATAATGGTGACCAACGAGTGGACGATCGCCAGCCCCAGCCCAGTGCCCGGTCGCCGTCGTCGAATGCTTTGATCCACCTGGCGAAAGGCTTCAAAAATGTGGGGCATCTGGTCAGGGGCGATGCCGATGCCGGTGTCTTCCACAGTCACGGTAATGTGGTCAGGGTCAGCCGATTGAACAGTAACCCGCACGAAGCCGCGATCGCTAAACTTAATGGCGTTAGACACCAGATTGGTCAACACTTGCCGCAGCCGATGCTCATCATTAACCACTACAGGATCGCTCAAGTTAAGGCTACTTTCCAACCTTAGGGCTTTGCCATTGGCCAGGGAGTGTAAATCAGACAGGGTGGCCTGGATCAGCCGATGCAGGTCAATGGGGGCGGGGGTCAGGGTCAATCGCTGGGCCTCCAGTTTAGAGAGATCCAGAATGTCGTTGACCAGGTTCAGCAGGTTTTTGCCGTTGGTGAGAATGCGGCTGACCATCTCCGCCTGCGGAGGGTTAAGCTGGCCCTTAGACTGACTTTCCAGAATTTGCGAAAAGCCCAAAATGGCGTTAAGCGGCGTCCGCAACTCATGGGACATAGTCGCCAAAAACTCAGATTTGACTCGGTAGGCTTCCAGCAGTTTGAGGTTCTGGTCTTCGATGTAGCGGCGCTGGTTTTCCAGTTCCTCGTTTTGCCGGGTTAGCAGGCTATTGGTTTGTCGCAGCTCCTCCTGGACTCTGGCTTCCCGTTGTTCGGCGGCATACACTCGCAGAGCATTGCGCAGCAGTAGAGAGAGGCGATCGGGCGACACCAGGGTCTTCACCAGGTAGTCGCTGGCACCGGCTTTCATCAGGTCTACAGCAATTTGCTCATCCCCCTGGCCAGTCAGCACCACCAGGGGAATCACCACGCCTTCGGCCCGCAGTTGGCGAATGAGTGAAAGACCATCTTGCTCTGGCAGGCGATAGTCCAAAAAAACGCAGTCGTAGGCTTCGTTGCGCAGCCGCTCAATGGCCTGCCTGGCGTGGGTGACTTCGGTGACCTGCACGGCAATCTCAGCCCGGTTGAGCGCCCGGCAGATGGCCATGCGATCCACCTCGTCATCGTCTACCAGAAGCAGTTGCAGGACTTTAGCCATGGCCGTTCAAGAGCTATAGGAAAAAGACGGTATCCAGAGACCGTCTCAGGGAATCTCGCAAAGCGCCCAATAGCGGTTGAGCGCCGCAATTACATCTGAGAAGGTTGCAAACGTCACTGGTTTAAGGATGTAACCGGCCACGTTGAGGCGGTAGGCATTCAACCGATCCTGATCGGCATCAGACGTGGTGAGCACAACCACAGGGGTAGATTTCAAGCTCTCATCCCGGCGTAGCTCTTGCAAAAACTCAATGCCATTCATCTTGGGCATGTTGATATCCAGCAAAATCATGCGGCGATCGCGGGGAATTGCTGGGGGTTGCCCGCCGTCACCCCGCAGCATTTGCAGCGCATCCAGGCCGTTATGAGCCACGTAGAGGGGGTTGGTGATGTTGTTGCGCTGAAACGCCCGCTGGACGTTCATAATGTCTACTTCGTCATCTTCAATGAGCAAGACATTAATCGGTCGCTTTTGCATAGATCGTGCTCCTCTAACAGCAGTCAAACTCAGATTAACCCTTGATGCGGCGGCTCTCCTTAAGGTTTAGGATTTTTCTTGCCTGTTGACCCACAGCGGCAGACCAGAACCATTCACAGCAAGGCTACAGCCACGCTCGGTTGCGGCTATCTATCGTTAATCTGGAATTATTGTAAAAATCAATACGCCTGGTTATCTCTGTCGAAAGAGGGAATATTTTTCCCCAAAGGCTTTAACCGGGGGATATGGGCAGTCAAAGCCTGGGGATGGATCCCGGCTTTGTGGGCCACCAATACACCAATGGCTTCCAGGTAGGAAGCCACCGGCACAGGCTGATGGCCAAGCGCCGTGAGGGGCACATCCAGGGTGGTGAGATTGGCCTCAACCGCAATCACCAGGGTATCCGTCTGACTTAAACTCAGCACCGCAATGCCTCCACAGGCACTAGCGGGCACCACAATGGCATCCACCTGCTCAGCCCAGAGGTCACTTGCTTGGGCCGGAGGCTGGGTGACAAAACGGGGAGCCCGACTCAAGCCCGCCAGCACACAGGGCAAAAACGTGTAGCCAATTTCCTCAGCAGCAGACTTAGGGGAAATTGACGGATCCAGCGGCAAAGGACTGAGCGCCGGGGCATGGGCACAGGGCAACTGGAACGTGCGCACAATTAAATGACTGATGACCGCCTCGGCCCCTGCCAGAGGATCAACACCTTGCCCCTGACGATAGTTTTGCAGCGCCGTATCGTCGGTGTCGTCGGGGAAGCGGGCGACGATGGCGATCGCCTCTGCCCCCGCCTGAATGGCCTGCTCTGCCGCCCGCAGCAAACTATCGGGCCGCTGAATGGTGCCCCAGGTTGCCCCCGAGTCAGCGGTACGCAGCTCCACGCCCAGGGGGGCATCGGTGATCACATAGTCGGTCAAATCGAGCCCCAGTGTAGCGCGGGTCGCCTCAGCGGCTTGCAGGTGTCGCCAGCGCAGGTCG
>CAYUBC010000325.1:0-5080 GCA_964442885.1 uncultured bacterium
CCAGCCCCAGGGTCAAAACTCCTACTGCCATGCCTATGCTGGTTTGCCCAACCCTGACCATGTTTGCTGCCTGCTCGACCAACTGCTGCCCATGCTGACCCTAAACTAACCTACCGCCTGGCAGGTGGGTAGCCGAAATAATTCTGCTGTTGAATCCTAGCAGAAACGAGCTAATCGGGCTTGGCACTGGTGCCAGAGGGAGCCTGGCTAACTTCCAGGGTCAGTAACCACTGACGCAAGCGCTGGGTTAACGATTCACGCCGGTTAATTAAATAAATGCTGACCAGGGTGAAGCTGACTCCCAGCCATTGCAGCGAACTCAGGGTTTCGCCCAGAAATAGGTTGCCAAAGGACAGGGCAAACACCGGGGTTAGAAAAGTCAGGGCGCTGAGGCTGGTTAGGTTGCCCTTGGACGCCAGGAAAAAGAAAATCCCGTAGGCCAGGGCGCTGCCAAAGAGGGTGGAGTAGGCGATCGCGGCCCAATCTACCCCGGTCAACCCCTGCCAGGGCTGGGGTTCCCACAAAGCCGATAGACCAAACAGCGGCAACCCGCCCAGAGCCATGTGCCAGCCAGTCGCTACCACCGGATCCACATGACGACACACATAGCGGATCAGAATAGTACCTGTGGCCATCGATAACGCCGCCAGCAGCATCAGCCATTCGCCACCCTGGAGTAGGGTATGCAGGGCCGTGCCGCCGGTTAACCAGGCGGTATTGCCCTGCACTAGAGAAAAAATCCACTCGTCGGGCAAGCCCAGCAGGCTAATTCCCAAAATCCCCCACAGCAGGCCTATCCAACCCAGGGCACCGATGTGCTCTCCAAACAGGCCCCTGGCCATGACCGCCACCGCCAGAGGTTGCGAGTCAATCATCACGGAGCCTAGTCCGGCCCCGGTACGCTGTAAACCGGCGGCCAGAAAACCCTGGAACAGGGTGCCATCTACCAGGGCAAATAGCCCAATCCACAGCCAACCGCGCCAGCTAATCGTTTGGGGCCGCCTTAGCCAGAGGCTAACCAGCAGCACTACCAGGCCCGCTGGCACCAGCCGCATCCCAGCCATAAAGAAGGGTGCCGTATGGGGCATGGCCCCCTTCATCGCCACCATTGCCGTACCCCATAAAAAGAAGGGGGCAATCAGCAAGAGCGGTTGGCGAAGCAAAGACGGGGGCGAGGCAGAGGAATCCATAGGGCGAGGAAGGCTCAAGAAAACGTTAAGACTGTATGCAGAGCTAGCTTAAGAAATGTTAACGCAGTTCGGTGGCGCTAGGGCGTGTCATCAATTACGACCAGAAGCCTTTTGTTATAAGCGTTGCCACATTCGCCTCAATACCCAGGCTAGGGACTGGGACTGTTGATTTCTGGGCCATCAGCGGCTAACTGATGACAGCCCTTAGTCGGCGGCTTTTAGCTTGCCAGAGAGCGGGCCAGGGCATTGTCATGTTGGCTACAATGAGTCTCAAGTCGTTGCCGCTTTGGGGCTGCGCCGTTGTTGTTTGCTAGTGTCTACAAACCTATGATTTGGCCGCTCCCTCCTCGTTCTCGCAAATCCATTGCTCGCCTAGAGGTTACTGGCGTGATTGGGGCTGCTACCCGCAAGCGCGTGCTAGACGCCCTCAAAGACATTGAAGAAAGACGCTTTCCGGCTCTGCTGCTGCGCATTGACAGCCCCGGTGGCACCGTGGGCGACTCCCAGGAAATTTACACGGCCCTGCGGCGGCTGCGCGACAAGCTTAAGGTGGTGGCCAGTTTTGGTAATATTTCGGCTTCTGGAGGGGTGTACATTGGCATGGGGGCTGAGCATATCATGGCTAACCCCGGCACCATTACCGGCAGCATTGGGGTAATTCTGCGCGGCAACAATCTAGAGCGTCTGCTAGACCGCATTGGTGTGTCGTTTAAGGTAATTAAATCAGGGCCGTACAAAGACATTCTGGCCTTTGACCGCGAACTGACGGACTCCGAGAAGAGCATCCTGCAAGAGCTAATTGACGTGAGCTACAGTCAATTTGTCAAAACCGTAGCAGAAGCCCGCCACCTCAGCGAGGAAACCGTCCGCAGCTTTGCCGATGGCCGCATTTTTACCGGCGAACAGGCCCTTGAGCTAGGCGTTATTGATCGCCTGGGTAGCGAAGCCGAGGCCCGCCGATGGATCGCCGAACTGGCCGGGCTAGACCCTGATAAAACCGAATGTATTACCCTGGGTGAGAAAAAGCCGGGCCTGCGCCGGTTGTTTCCGGGCGGCAATAATCAACTCAGCCCATCCCTGGGTGGCCGTTTGGCGACGGCGGGACTATCGCTACCGGCCCTGAATGCAACGTTAGACTGGCTGGAGTTTGAACGGTCTACCAGCGGCCTGCCCCTGTGGTTGTATCGTCCCTAGAATCCCTTAGCCTGGTAGGATGGGGCGGTAAACCTGAGCTATGATCAGCGGTTGCTAACCCATCACCATCCTTTACAGGATTGCCTTTACGGGATTGGTTGACGGGAGTAAGGCACAGTGGACATCGGGAGGACTCAGCGTGGACTGGCGAGTGTGGGCAATTCGAGGGGCGGTAACGGCAACCGAAAATACTGAAGCGGCTATGGCAGAGGCCGTAGCCGAGCTGTTAGACGCCATGGAAAGTCGCAATCAGCTTGATCCTAACTGCATTATCAGCGCCACTTTCTCTGTCACTCGCGATTTAGACGCTGTGTTTCCGGCTGCGGTAGCCCGCCAGCGCCCCGGCTGGGATGGAGTAGCGCTCCTGGATGTGCAACACATGCATGTAGAGGGTAGCCTGCCGCGCTGCATTCGAGTGCTCATGCACGTGCAACTGCCGGTGCGGCACGCCAAGATTCAGCATGCCTACCTGCGCGGTGCCCAGGATCTACGCCCTGACCTGAGTTTGACGATGGAGCGTGTATAGCCTGGCTAGGCTTTCTGCAGGGCACTTTCCAGACACCAGAACCGAATGGTCTCATCGGCTCCGCTGCTGACCACCATGCGGCTGTCGGGGGTAAATGCGATCGCACGCACCGCCCAGGCGTGGCGCAGGTCGGTCGTGTCTCCCTGCCATTGCAGTTGCAGTAGGGACAGTTGACCGTCCTCGGTGCCTACCGCCAGCCATTGCCCGTTGGGGCTAATTGCCAGGGCGGTAATGGGATGAGGAAACCGTTTAAGGAGCTGGCCTTCTCCCCCCGCAGAAGGAACCCAAACCTGTACCTGCCCGCCCTGATCACCGCTGACAATGCGGCCATCCTGGGGATGGCAGGCCAGCGCCGTAATGGGGGTTTTAGGCGCAGTCAGGGTTTGCACAAGCCGCCCAGAGGGTAAGGCCCAGAGGCGCAGGGTGCGATCGCGACTACCGCTGATCAGCACCTCTCCCCTGGCATCCGTAGCCAGAGCCGTCACCTGATCGTGATGGTGGATCAAGGTTTTAGCCGGGTGGGGCTGGCCGAATGACACCAGATGAATTTGCCCATCGCCAGTGCCCACGGCCAGGATGTCGCCCACTGGCAGCAGAGCAGAAACCAACCAACTGGCTACTGGCAATGGCCAGCGCTGGCTGGGGCTGGCTAAATCCCACTGGATCACCTGGCCATCTTCGCCACCACTCATTAAACCTTGGCCATCGCCAGTAAACGCGACCCCCCTCACCTGACCCCGATGCCCCAGGTTAAACAGCCCGCGGCTAAAGGTATGGAGGGCAGCGCCGTTGGTGCAGTTCCACAGCCGCACGGCACCGTCAGAGCAGGCGGCGGCCAACGTGCGGCCATTAGCGCTAATAGCCAGAGCATTAGCCACGATTCCCGGCGATGTCAAGACAAAACGGGGCTCCCAGGTCACCCTTGGGGGGGAGAGGGGGAGGGAGCGGGGAATCGCTGGCGTCTGCCCTGGCGTAGCCCCGTTGTCGCCCGCTGGTAACAGGCCACCCCAGCGCAAGTCGGCCAGCACCTCCTGGGCCGTCCCGTAGCGTTCTCTAAGGTTGCGGTTGACCATGCGCTCTAGTACCCTGGCCAGGGCCGGGCTGACGGGGTTCACTAAAAAAGACCGCCAGACCCAGGCATCTTCACTGACCGAATACAGATCAAAGGGATGCAGGCCGGTCAGCAGGTGCAGACAGGTGAGCCCCAGGCTGAAAATATCGCTGGCAAATACGGCCTTGCCCAGGGCTTGCTCTGGAGCCACATAGCCCGCGCTGCCAATTACGGTGCCGGTTTGGTCTAGCCGCGCCGGGTCGTCAATGTATTTGGACGCCCCAAAATCGACCAGAACTAGCGGTTGCGGGCCAGCCGGGACAAGGATGTTCGCGGGTTTAAGGTCGCGATGAATAACCTGGTGCTGGTGGACAAACTGAAGTACCGGCAGCAGGTCATTAAGAATGCGACGAATTTCGGTTTCTCCCAGGGGATGCCCGTCAGCCCACTGATCCAAATTGGGGCTGGGAACATAGTCCTGCACTAAAAATTGCCCCTCAGCCGTGTCGATCACATCCCGCAGGCGGGGGATCTGGGGATGCTGGCCGAGGGTGGCCAGGCGCTGAGCCTCTTGCCAAAAACGCCGCTGCTGTTCCGCACTGTCCTGGCCCGCCTGCCCAGGAGCAGCGAGGACGTGCTTAACCACGCACTGAACCGGCGGGTTAGCCTGCTCATCAACCGCCAGGTAGGTACGGCCAAACCCACCCTGCCCCAGCAGCGCCTGGCAACGGTAGCGCCCATTGACAACCAGCGGCATACCGCCGGGCATCAGGTCGGTACCAGTTCTCCAGGACGCAGTTTGGCCCACTTGCCCATTTCTTCACTAAAGCTAAGGCAGCCGACCACATCCCACTCCATTTCAATGTCTTCGCCGCGCTGGCGAATGTTGACGTTGATTGTGGGTTCTACCGGCTCAAAGCTAGGACTATCAGTCAAATGAGGCTGCTGATGCTGCCCTTCCACCGCATGGTAGGTGGTACAGCGATCGACGTAGTGACAGTTCACACAAATGCACATATCAATTGGCCCATCCACCGCAGCGAAACCATTTTCTGATACTCTAGCTCAAGTTTTTTGAATGCTTCCGGTTGAGCCCCAGGGATGTTGCAAAATGAAAAC